>JAYTEU010000026.1:0-13241 GCA_043734985.1 Chthonomonadaceae bacterium | reverse complement strand
ATATTTATCGGCGCGGTGTTCGAGGACAGCAGCGGTTATCCGGACTGTCGCCCCGAATACTATGCCGCGTTCAATGAAGTCATTCGGCTTGGAACGGCTGAAGGCGCCATTCGGATCGAAACGCCTATCATCCACCTGCCGAAGGAAGAGATCATCACGCGAGGCGTGGAACTGAACGCGCCACTCCAACTGACCTGGAGCTGCTATCAGCGGGAGGATGTAGCGTGCGGCGTCTGCGATAGCTGCGCGCTCAGACTCCGGGGCTTCCAGATCGCGGGAATTCCAGACCCCATACCCTACGCTGTGAGGCCGGACTACCAATCGGCATGAATTTAGGATGAAGAGGTCACTCCCAATAATCTATGGGAAATCCATGGTAAAGGGGTCGCGCTTATCGGCGGCCGTTCCCGCAGACACCATGGGCACTATCGCTTCAGGATCGATCTGCAACCGGGAAGGAGTTTCTTGCAGACGTATAGTGAACGTCGTATCCGCGTATCGGATTTCGACGACTCGGCGGATTTCGCCTCCGGAACGCAATCCGACTGCAATCGGCAGCTTCACCCGGTAGATCTGCCCCATTTGATGAATTCGGCCCGTAACGACCGTCTCGCTGCCAACCGCACGAACCGTGACATTGGAGATTGCGACCTTCGGCGCGCCGGACCGCTCCAGCCACTGCGTGAAAAACCAGTGGAGGTCCTGCCCAGCCGTCTGCGTCACGGCAGCCTCAAACTCCTGCCACTCTGCCGGTTCACCCGGAGTGTGATTCCTGAGGAAGGCGCGCATCGAGGCGACCATCGCCGCCTGTCCGATTTCGTCCTCTAGTACCCGCAAGACCTGCGCCCCTTTACCGTACCCTACCGCGCTTTGCCCTTCATCCTCAGTATCGAAAGCATGCAGAATAGCGCCCCCATCGTACATGCTTAGCCCACGGTTTCGATCCTCTCGACGCTTTGCAATGGTGGCATTGACACTCCCTACACCTTTGCCACCCGATTCCGGCGACCGTTGGAACAGGTCATCGGAATAGCTGGCAAACGCTTCGTTCCACATTGAATGGGTGTACGTACATGGAACCAGACCACCCCACCATGTATGTGAGAGCTCATGAGGGATGAATTCCGGAAGTGTTCGCGGCCCGAAGGTTGCGAAGGAGTAGGCCTCCAGCGCGCCATTAAAGGGGCCGCGCGTTTCGACAAGTGAATATCGGCGGTAAGGAAACGCTCCAAAGACCCTTTCGAAGAAGGCAAGGCTGTCCTGGAGCCGATCCAGCGAATCGCGCGCCGTCTCGGCCGCCAAATCCTGTCTCGTCTCGAGCAGATACGTCGACAGAAGCCTTCCCCGCCACTGCCTGCTGGTGACGCGATACTGCCCCATGTCGAGCGTAAAGTAGGAAGTAGAGACTTCGTTCCGCCACGACATCGTCTTACTGCCATCGGCATTTACGCGCGATCCGGTCGGTTCTCCCTGCGCGATCGGCGTCCATCCGGCCGGAACGGTGGCGGAGACCGTAAGAGTGGCGGGCAGTCGCGCGATGTGCGGATACCAGTACGATGCGATCACCGCTTCGTCATCATGGATGAAATCGCCGTTGCTATGATCGGGACTGCCGGTGTAGTCCAGGGTTATGGTGAATTTGTCGGTCGGGGGCGACACGAACGCGATCACTCCCCCGGCCTGTTCGAATGGCGTCGCTCCGTCGAGCCCAGACACACTCAAGGACTTGACACGGTAATCGTCATTTAACCTGAGTAGGCCGAAGTGCGAGGCGGCCCTGGCTTCGATACCGGCGGACGACCGCTCGACGGTGGCGGTATCGTGGAGAGTCAGCGTTTTGGCGACCGGATCGAGGTTCGTTTCCATGACGTGGTCGCGGATACGAAATCCCAGGGTGGCGGTTTCCAATATCTCTTCGCCGAGCGTCCAACTGCTATGTCCATCGTCTCCCGATTGAACGAGGCGATACACATGGTCGCCATCACTCTCGCAGGTGTGGAACGCGTGAAAGACGGCAAGGAAGACAGGCCTGTCCGCCGCGTCACCCGGAACTGGGAGGACGTTCGCCTTCCAGTCATGTGAGCGGGAGTCCGCCCAGCGAAAGGATTCGAGATTACCGGCGATAAAGGGTCCCATCAAGCGCGACCGATGCTTATTGACGACCTTCAATGCAGAATCGACCAGCGCCGCTGCCGAGGCTGGAACGCTCGGGGTAACGATGCGAACGGACGGGTGAAGGTAGTCCGGACGCGCCGGAATCCCCGCGGTATTCGCCGCGAGAAGCGATACCGCCACCAAGAAGACAACGGTCTGTCCCGCCCTTGCGCGCCATCCGGTCCGGCTCGCCCATTGGCCCTGTTGATCCAGCCCGGCTGTTTTACAGTGCATTTCGTCGATCTTCCCTGGCGATATGCTGCCAACTCTTAGAGAGTGTACAAACTCGCCCCGTAACCTTCCACCAGAACGCGGGTATCCGGTCTGGGGAACCAGCCGTTGCGAAGTGCTGTTACGCCCCCGAGGTTGGTGGCCGGGGGAGCGCTATTTGCTCATGCTCTTAGTCCCACTCCTCATAATGCGTTTATGTCCGCACCACGTTCGATATGCGCCAATTTTCTTTACTTCCAGCACATTGACCTTGTATTCATTGTACGTCACTTGGATCCGTTACATCGGCACAGTGGCAGACGGAGTCGAGCGCTCACAGTTACGGTATAATTGGGGTGGGAGGATCACCGGTGAACACTAAAGATACAGTCCGCGAGGAGGCGTGGCCAAGGTGCCCGGAAGCCGCTGCATACTTTCTCGCTTTGACCCGCGAATTTACAGCACACAATCCGGCGGTATCGACCATGGCGAATCGGTTGGTATGCGAGGCAGCCGTGCCACTGGACAACCTAATCGATCATTGGGCCATGCCACGAACGGTTAGTCTTGAAGAGGATTTGAAGGCAATCGGGCTCCTGCGGACAGAATCCGTAGATGGCGATATTGAATGGGAGCATCCGTCCGCCCGACTTCCCCGCGTCCGAATCGAAGATATTGAGGGCGTCCGCCTTGCTATCGCGGTGGAAGATATTCGGAGATTCGTGGATTGTAACGAACTCCCAATCCAAGGGCAGCACGGTGATACGGATTCCGGTTATGAGGAGGTGCGCTATCCTCAGGCGAACGGAGAGCTGGCGGTAATTGCTCGCCGTGGGTACCGGGGATTTCGGCCGGGAGTATGCTCCGCAGCCGACGAGCGTGCTCTCAAACGCGTTCGCGAAGCTCTGAGGACGCGCCCTCGCGATGCAGATGGCGTCCGGTGTGCTCGGCAAACCTCGTCATTGCTGCAATCGCTCGCGGAAGAGATAGACATCGATAGGCTGACGGATGAGTTTTTCGCCTCCGAACGGGACTACTACATGCGGTCCAACCATGCCGCGCTCTGGCAATACGAGCGGCAGCAGGAGTTGGGCATAGGCTGGGCAAACCACGATCACCATACCTATCGCAGCTCGCGGTCGGGCTTTCGACCGCTTGTCAACCTCTGGCAGCAGCTTGGATTCCAGGCGCGAGAGAAGTTCTATGCAGGCGCTGAGGCCGGATGGGGAGCACAAATATTCGAGCATCCTGTAAGCCGGGTCGTTCTGTTTTGCGACGTAGACATGGCTCCGGAGGAGATCGGCATAGACTTCAGCAGCACGGATCTGCCGGAGCTGAGCTCACTTGGAACCATCGGCCTCTGGTGCGGGCTTCACGGCGAGAGCATCGCCGCCGCGGGACTGCACCATCTGGAGGCGGAATTCGACTTCGCGCGGGTACGCGACCAGCTAATGGCTGCGGGAATTGGCGTCATGCCTCCTTTTACCGACCTCCCAATGCTGAAGCAGGCATTCACGCAGGCGGAGGTTTGGCCCGTCAAGCCGGAGCGAGCCGCGGCATTGGCCGACCGGGGATTGATTACGCCGGAGCACCGCGATCGATTTATCGAATCGGGCGCTCCCGGCAGCCACCTTGAGATCCTACAGCGATGGGAGGGTTTCAAAGGCTTCAATAAGACCGGCATCGACGCGATCATCCGGGACACCGATGCTCGCAATGGGGTCGCAGCAAAATCATGACACAGAACGGTAAGAGCAACTATATTGCCGGTGAATGGGTTTCGGCCCGTTCCGGCCGGACATTTGAGTCGCGCAACCCGGCGCGAACGGATGAAGTCATCGGAGTCTTCGCCCGCTCCGAGCGCGAGGATGTCGAGGCAGCGGCAGCGGCGGCACAGTCTGCATACCCCGCATGGCGTCGTCTGCCGTCGCCCGCTCGCGCGGCCATTCTTTCTCGGGCCGCGCTCCTGCTGGAACAGCGAAAAGAGGTCATCGCGCGCCAGATGACGGCCGAGATGGGAAAGGTGCTGGTCGAGGCGCGTGGCGACGTGCAGGAGGCAATCGACATGGCCCACTACATCGCCGCGTTCGGGCGTCTGCCGAACGGCAGCCTCACGCCTTCGGAGCGACCGGATATCTTCTGCGCTGCCCGCCGGGCGCCGATCGGCGTCGTCGGGCTGATCACACCGTGGAACTTCCCGATCGCCATTCCTAGCTGGAAGATGTTCCCTGCCCTGCTGGCCGGAAACACCGTCGTGCTCAAGCCGGCCGAGGATACTCCCGGACTTGCCGTAACTTTTGTCGAGATACTGGCGGAGGCAGGCGCTCCGCAGGGAGTGGTCAACCTTGTCACCGGGCTGGGAGAAGAGGCCGGAGCCGCACTGGTCGAGTCTCCCGCCGTGCCGGTGATCAGCTTCACCGGCTCTACCGAAGTGGGACGAAAGATTGCCGCGCGGTGCGGTATGCTGATGAAGCGAGTAAGCTGCGAGTTGGGCGGCAAGAACGCCATCGTAGTCATGGACGATGCAGATATTGACCTGGCACTTAAGGGTTCTCTCTGGAGCGCATTCGGAACCAGCGGGCAGCGATGCACGGCCGCCGGCAGGTTAATAGTACACAAGCGAATCGGCAAAGCGTTTCGCGATGCGCTGGTCGATCGAACGCGCGCGCTCCGACTCGGCGACGGACTTGATGGGAATACCGATGTCGGCCCCGTCATCAACAAGGCTCAGTTGGCGCGGATACACAGATATACGGAGATTGGGATTGCGGAGGGCGCGGTTCTGGCCACCGGTGGCGCTCCGGCAATCGACGGACGGCTGGGAGATGGATGCTTCTACACGCCGACGGTGTTCGAGAATGTGCGCCCCGACATGCGAATCGCCCAGGAGGAGATTTTCGGCCCCGTCACCGGAATAATCGAGGTCGATAGCATGGATGAGGCGCTTCGGATTGCAAACGGAACCAGCTACGGACTGTCACTCTCCATATACACGCGCGACCTTCGGCAGGCCTTCCTGGCCATGGAAGAGCTGGACGCGGGAATTGTCTATGTCAACCTGCCGACCAGCGGCGCGGAGATACAACTTCCGTTCGGAGGTACCAAGCAGACCGGAAACGGCCACCGCGAAGCTGGGTGGATGGCCATGGACTTCTGCACCGAGTGGAAGTCCCTCTACGTGAACTACAGCGACTCCGGCAACCTAGTGCGCGCTCAAATCGACACCGTTGAGAAGTGAGGCAGACGTGGAAATCGATCCGATTTTGCAGTTGAACTCCGAGGGCCTTTTGGCCGAGGTTCTGGGATACGAGACGGATGAGGTCGCCGAGCACGCGGAGCAGTCCGTTGTCAGAACCCACTCCGGTGTCGATTACCTGGATTTCACCAGCGGAATAGCCGTGCATGCGATCGGCCACAACCACCCGGACGTTGTCGCGGCGATCCAGGCGCAGGCCGCACGCGTCATTCACACCTCGGATGTGATGCGGCATCGGCCCCAACTGGAGCTTGCGAAGTGGCTTCGCACGCTGCTCTCGGGCCGCATTCCCGGCGAGCCGTGGGCATTCCAGTTCCTCAACAGCGGCAGCGAATCCATCGACGCGTCGGCGAAACTCGCGCTCAAAGCCACCGGAAGATCGAAGTTTATTGCGTTCGAGGGGGCCTTTCATGGTCGTACACTCTTCGCCACCGCGCTGTCCTGGTCCAACAACGTGCATAAGCGCGCGTACGAGCCGTTCCTTTCCAGGCTCGACGACGCGATACTGCGGGCGCCCGCGCCTCGAGGCGCCCGTCCTGAAGGCTCGCCACACAGGTCGTGCGCGGAGGGTGTCGAGGCGCTGATAGCGCAGCATGGGAGCGACATCGCCGCGGTGTTCCTCGAAGCGCAGCAGGGCGAAGGCGGCTACTTTCCCATGGACCGAATGGATGCACAGAAGATTCGGCAGATGACGAGCCGCCACAATATCCTGCTCATCGCCGACGAAATACAGTCCGGATTTGGCCGCACGGGCCGATGGTTCGGTTTCGAGCATCTTGGGATTGCGCCGGACGTCGTGGTTTTCGGCAAGCCGGTCGGGGGTGGACTGCCGCTGGCCGGTCTGGCCGCGTCTAAGAGCCTGATGGCGCGATGGAGCCCAGGAGAGCACGGCACCACTTTCGGCGGCAACCCGGTCGCCTGCGCCGCGGGCCTTGCCGCGCTGCGCCACATCGAGCGAGAACATTTGGTGGAGCGCGCCGCTGCTCTTGGCGAAGAGATCAAATCCCGACTATGCACGCTCGTCGGTCAGTATCGCGTGCATGACGTGCGTGGAAATGGCCTGATGATTGGACTGGAGATCCGTGACTCAGAAGGCAAACCGGACTATGACCGCGTCGCAGCCATAAAGGGTTACTGTCGAGATCGAGGTCTCCTACTTTTAAGCTGTGGGGCTAGAATCGGCCTGGAGAGCGTAGATAACTCCACGATCCGATTACTGCCCGCGCTTTCGGTTTCACGCGAAGACGTGGAGTCTGCACTCACCACTATCACTGATGCGCTGATTGCAACGACTTAATAGCTCTGGCACTGCCGGAAAGTCACCAGTAACGACTTTCTGCACGGACTGCGAGGCGCAACTAGCGACTTACGCCTGTTTAACCCAGTTGGCGGATATTGATCCGAAAATCCACGATATATAGCATATCATCAATCTGCGAACGACAACCGACGGCACCCAAATATCAGGTGCCGTCGGTTATTTTAGTGGTTTGACTAGAGATCAAATGGCAATGACTGCGTCTATGCCTCGTTGGCCCAAATAGTTCGCAATCGAAAGCGATACGAGCTTACAGTAACGCGATTCAAAATCCTAGGGCTACTTAGGCAGCTTGCCACCCGTCATTTTGCCTCCGCCCATCTTGCCGCCGTCCATCTTGCCGCCGTCCATTTTACCACCCATTTTGCCCTTAGCATCGGGTCCGCCCATCTTCTTTTCCGCCTTCAGGGCCGTGAGCGTAACGCTGCTTGCGAAGAGCGTCCTTCCTTTCCACTGGCCGGTGGCTTCCGCGGGCGCGCCGGCCGTGATCTTAGCGGCGGCGACGAACTGCCCGCTTGCATTGCGAACTTTAGCGCCCGAAATATCGACGGTAACATCGCTCTTGACCGTCTTCAAGACAAAGGTCTTGCCCACAAGACCGCTCTTGACAGTGCCTACGCTCGTTCCGGTGACGCCCTTCTTTACAGGCTGCATCATCTTTGGCGCAGGCATTCCGCCCATTTTGCCCGGCGACGGTTTTTGCGCCTGTACACCGAGAGCCATAACGGACAGGGTGATCGCGGCGATAAACGCTAGCAGCTTCTTCATGCTGGGAGTTCTCCTTCTCACAAATGGATTGCACGCAAACCGACCAATAGCTCGGCAGCAACTATTGTAGCGCAATCAGTCGCTCTTTTCAATTAGAATCCATTCAGGCGCTTCAGACACCAATTGCCAACCGGCGCTGCGCCCACTGCTCGTCGTGGTCAGTACTATTTACCTGCGAGAGGTATCGCGATTGTGATTCTATTGTTGAAGCTTTGGGGCGCGGGCGCTACGTAGCCCTCCGCGGGCTCCTCCCACGTTCCATCGGACTTCAACAGGCCGATAAGCTCCTCGACGCCGCGCTCCTGCGGGATGCCTGATTTCACCTCTTCGCGACCTCGATAGAGCGATATCTTGCCGCCCGCCTTGCCGACGTAACCGTAGTCCGCATCTGCCATTTCGCCGGGGCCATTTACAATACAGCCCATTACCGCGATATTCAATCCCGCCAGGTGGCCGGTCGCAGACTTAACCTGGGCGAGCACGGTGGGAAGGTCGAATTTCGTGCGCCCGCAAGACGGACAGGCGATAAACTCCGTTTTGGTCCGCCGCAGCCCGAGCGCTTGAAGAATGTCGTAGCAGACGGGCAACTCGTTGACGGGGTCCTCGGCGAGTGAGACCCGGATCGTGTCTCCGATGCCCTCCGCCAGGAGCGTCCCGATCCCGGTTGTGCTCTTTATACGGGCGTACATCCCGTCGCCCGCTTCCGTGACGCCGAGATGGAGCGGATAGTCCATCCCAAGGTCGGCCATGCGCTGCGCCATCAGCCGGTTGGCCTGAAGCATCACCGCGACGCGCGATGCCTTCAGCGAGATCACAATATCCCGATAATCGTGCCGTTCGCAAATCTGAAGGTACTCGATTGCGCTCTGTACCATACCCTCGGGAGTGTCGCCGTACATCACAGTGAGGCGCTCCGCCAGCGAGCCGTGGTTCACGCCGATCCGCATGGCGCGGCCCCGCTCCTTGCAGGCCGTAATAACAGGAAGCATTTCGGACTCGATCGCCTCGCGCTCCTCCTGGATCTCCGTTTCGCTATAGTCCAGGGTACGCTGAACGCGCTTCTTGAATACGAATAGGCCGGGGTTGATCCTTATCTTGTCCACGTATTTCGCCACTTCCACGGCGATATCGCTGCCTTGATGGTGGACGTCCGCGACCAAAGGCACATCCTGATATTCACGTTTGAGCCGGAGCTTTATCTCCTCAAGGCACTTGGCTTCGGCGAGATTCGGGGTGGTAACCCTTACGATCTCGGCTCCCGCTTTGTGCATCCCTATTATCTGCTCGACGGCCGCGGGAACATTGTGGGTCTCCTCCGTGATCATCGACTGAACGACGACCGGATTGCTTGCCCCAATTTTGATGCTGCCGACACGGACCTCTCGGGTCGCACGGCGCGCGTAAGACACATCTGGCAATGCCATTATCGAATAACTCCTAAAAACCTATCGGACGAGTTCCATATTTTGTAAGTATAGCATAAGGTAATTTCTGACTGTGACCTTATCTATCTTTCGATCTGCGACACGAATGGGTTTGCCATCAGGTCGAACATGGCAAAATCGATTTTGACCGACACCCGTCGATGTATGTGTTAGTATTTTCTGAAAGCGCATGGTATCATTTTGTATATTGTGACGAGAGTCTATTTTCAGCATTGTCGAAGTTCAGGATGGCCCAACAAGCATCGACCGCATGGATTATGAATTTAAACGAACGTCGCAGGCGCTACATTGTCCGAACTGTATGCGCGCGATTACTTGACCAATATGGTCTGCTGAGGCACGCCAATCCAATTGACCCTCTGGATGACTTAATTTTCATTATCCTGTCAAATCGCACTCGAATTCCCGTGGCCGTTCGAGGTTTCAAAACTCTAAAGTCTGAATTTCAAAATTGGGGTCAAGCACTGGTGCGCCCTAACGACCTAGAACGCCTGTTGCGCCCCATGGGCCTCGCCTTGAAGAAATCCAGGCAGATACTTGAATTGTTGACGCAAATTCAGAGTGAATTTGGGGACTGCAATTTGGAGCCCATTAGAAAATTTAACGAACCGAATGCGGAAGCTTATTTAACGTCCCTCCCCGGAGTCTCGTTAAAAGTCGCAAAGTGCGTCATGATGTACACACTTAGTTTTCAAGTACTGCCGGTTGATTCCAATGTTCATCGGATTGCGACACGACTAGGCTGGGTGTCCAGAAAGCGTGCCGACCAATGCCACAAGGATCTGGAGAAATTAGTTTCGCCAAGCTTGCGGTTCGGATTCCATGTTGACGCAATCGCGCATGCAAATGTGCTTTGCCGCGCTAGATCCCCAGTTTGTACGCGGTGCCCCATTGCAACTTACTGCCAATATTACGCCTTGTCAAAAGGAGCCAATTGAATGAGAAGGCCAATTGCCGTTGATCTGTTTGCTGGTGCAGGTGGCTTCTCACTTGGCGTCGAACAGGCCGGCTTCGACGTAGTAGCTGCGGTAGAGGTTGATCCTGTTCATTGTGCAGTCCACGAGTACAATTTTCCGGATTGCAAAGTATTGTGCAAGAGTGTGACCGATCTGACTGGTGACGAGATCCGGAACGAGGCACTTATTGGGGACCGAGAAATCGATCTCGTTGTAGGAGGTCCGCCGTGTCAAGGTGTTTCAATGATCGGTCATCGGGCGCTCGACGATCCGCGTAATTCCTTAATGTTACATTTCGTTCGGCTGGTCGTGCAGTTGAATCCCCGTTTCTTTATCATGGAGAATGTAAAAGGACTGACTGTTGGTGCTCACAAGGGCATATTGACAGAAGTCATCGATACTTTTGAAAAGAGCGGGTTCGAAGTCGAGCGTAAATATCAGGTGCTTAATGCGGTGAACTTTGGCGTGCCGCAAGATCGACAGCGCGTATTCATATTGGGCTGTAGGCGAGGATTACAATTGCCGAAGTATCCGTTGGTTCAATCAATTCCTGCTCGTGGCACGTCAAGAAACGGTAACACGCTCTTCGAAACAGTCACGACACCCACTGTATGTGACGCGCTCTTCGACCTTCCCAATGCCGATTTATTTCCTGAATTAATCGACAGTGATACAGTAGCTGCAGAATTTGGCGACCCGAGCTCATATGCTGGGGGACTGCGCGGCGGACGTCAGGTCGGTGATTACTCACACCCACGCGAAACGCCGTTAGATCTATTGACTTCGAGCATGAGAACTATCCATACAGAAGAGTCGATACGCCGCTTTGCCGAAACGCCTAATGGAGACACCGAGCCGATCAGCAGGTTCAACAAATTAAGACTTGACGGTGTATGCAACACATTGCGCGCTGGCACGGGCAGCGAGCGAGGAGCATATACCTCGCCCCGCCCTATTCATCCGATCTACCCTCGTTGCATTACTGTTAGAGAGGCAGCGAGGCTGCATTCGTACCCTGACTGGTTCCGATTTCACGTTACCAAATGGCACGGCTTTCGACAAATCGGCAATTCCGTACCTCCAATGTTGGCCCGCGCGGTTGCGAGCGAAGTATTAGTGGCGATCGGGCAATTACCCGAACTGCCGTCAAGTTTTATCACGCCAGGTTCTGGAGGCCTATTGTCAATAAAAATGACTCAGGCTGCAAATTACTATGGTGTACGAGGAGATGTGGTTGGGCGAAGAACGCGTTTAACTGCCGGCGAAATTCGTTATGGCGAACGACCAGCAGTTAGCGACTCTGGGAATTTGCAATTGGAATTGCGAGAAGGAAAACGGCGTAGACCAACCATGGCAACAAGCGAATGAATAAGCTGGGCAACAGTGCCTCTCGTTACAATTTAATTGTAGTCGAGATATTTCGACGTCACCATAATCCAAGCGACGATCGATTCATATTTCAACGGTCTGAAATCGACGAAATAGCGGATGCTCTGACTGTTGCGCGCGTTCTCAATGTTGGCGACCTGCTGTACACATTTCGGTTCCGGCAACCATTGCCGATTTCGATTTCATCTACCGCTCCAGAGGGCTACGAGTGGATTATCGAAGCAGCCGGTCGAGGAACGTACGAATTCCGTTGTGTAACCGTGTGCCGCATCGTTCCGAGTCCGAACCTGATCAAGATCAAAATCCCGGAGGCAACGCCTGAGATTGTCTCGCGATATGCGTTGGGCGACGAGCAGGCACTGCTAGCCAAGGTACGCTACAATCGTCTAATCGATATTTTCTTGGGTATCACGTCGTTTTCTTTGCAGAGTCACCTTCGAACAACGGTAAAGAGGATGGGCCAGATCGAAATCGATGAACTCTACGTCGGAATCGATCGAAGTGGTGCGCACTATGTGGTACCGGTTCAAGCAAAAGGTGGCTTCGATCAGATTGCCGTAGTCCAGACCAGGCAAGATATTGCATTCTGTTTAGAGCGATACCCGGATTTGGTATGCAGACCGGTCGCTGCCCAATTTATGGTGGACAATGTTATCGCCCTCTTTGAACTTGCGCTGGAGGGCGACAACTTGGCTGTTGTGCGGGAAAAGCAATTCAGATTGGTCCCATCTTCAGACCTGAGTTCGACTGACCTCAAGTTATACCGTCAACAGAGCAGTGGAGATTGAGCGCGGTCTATGCCGACTCATCCTGCGGTCCATTGTAGAAGACATCTCCAGTTGTGTTGGACGGGCAAAGTGAATTGAACGGACGTCTCATCGCAAAGCCGAACTAGCTTCCAACGTCTGCCTACCGGCGGTCGGCGAGGCGGACAGCCGCTGCATATAGCGCTGATACATCCGGGTGTGCTTCGTCTCCAGTGAGATCGACTTGCCTGCGATAAAGAGCGCATGGAGGTGAGTGGTGATCTCCAGCGGGTCGCCGTCGGTCACGATGATATTGGCGATTTTGCCGGCTTCGAGACTTCCGACACGGTCTGCCACGCCCAGGATCATGGCGGCATCAAGAGTCATGGCTCGCAAGGCCGCCGCCTCTGAGAGGCCGAAACCACGCGTTATTCCGACTTGCGTGGGAAGGTTCTTGCTCATGGCCGCATCGCTGGAGGAGAAGCAGACCGGGACGCCCGCGCGCGCCAGTATCCCGGGCGCCGCGAATACGCTATCGTACGGATCGTACTCGTGGGGCGGCGCGGCGGAGTCGATGCTGTTCTGCATCGGCAGGCGATAAATAACCGATGCCTTTGCCGCCGATAACTGGTCCGCCACGTTGATCGCCTCCGAGCCTGTCTCCACGATCGTCTTCAGATGGAACTGCGCGGCGAACTCTAACACGTGTCGAATGCCAGCCGCCGTGCCTGCTGAAAAGACTACCGGCAGCTGCCCTGCCAGGTAGGGTCTCATGGCGTCCATCTGTGGGTCTTCCGTCGCGGAAGCGCTGCTTTGGGGCCGTGCCGCCGCGAACCGCTGAGCGCGCTCAAAGAACTCGCGCAGTTTCTTGATCTGGTCCTTTTCGGCCTTCTTCTGGTTGGCGATCACCTCCGGAGACGGCGCCTGCCGCCCGCCGCGCGGCTGCCGCGACTCCGGGAAGGCGACGTGAAGCGAGGCGGGACTGCGAAGCTGCATCAG
>JAYTEU010000025.1:0-3844 GCA_043734985.1 Chthonomonadaceae bacterium | reverse complement strand
CTGGCGTAACAAGAACTTGTATAACTGAAAGTCCACGTTGCCATATGATCCACAATATTCGTACACAGGCTACAACCATCGAGATGAAGGAAATGCTCGCAACTCTCGGAGGCTATATCAAACTCGCCGTGGACGTCAAGCGCCGTATATTGGCAGGGGGAGGCGCAATGCACGCAGACTGCGAATCGGTGCTGCTAAATGATGGCAGCCAACAACATGAATGATATAGAAACCATAAAGGATCACTATTTGAGAGATACAGTTTCGACCCGGCTTGGTGGCCTTGCGGCCAATCTTGCCCGGATTGGCTCGTTCGCAAAGAATGTCGCCAATCAGAACGCAGTGTACGAATTGTTGGATGAGAGCAAATGGTTCATAGAGTGGACGGCTGCGGAAACAGAAATCGACACGGCTGCTCAATTAGTCGAATTGCAGGTCGAGTTGTCCCTTTGGCAGCTTGACTGGCCGGCAATCTGGTCGAATCCCGCAATCAGAGCCGCAGTGGCTACTCACTCCAAAAGCTGGTCCGACAGGGTTCTTCAACTTTCGGGACTCTTGGATTAGCAAGCAATTAACCGACCATCCTTCGTGGGCTCGACCAATTTGCCGGTCATGTGGCCGACATAAATCACCATTCGGAATACAAGCCACATTCTTGCAATGAAGCAGAGTCACGATATAGTGGAGGTTCCGGCAAGGCGTAAGGAGTAAGGTTGAAGAACCGATTACGGGCGAAGCTGCGCGATAAGCAGACCACTTACGGCCTCTGGGTGACGGTGGAAGCGCCTGCCATCACGGAGGCGGCGGTCGCTCTGGGGCTTGACTGGGTCTGCATCGATATGGAGCACGGCCATCAGGATTTCCACGAGGTAATGAACCACCTGCGTATAGTGCGCGGTTCGGATACCGCCGCGTTGGTGCGGGTTCCCGGCATCGAGATGAGCTTCATTAAGCGCGCGCTGGACATGGGCGCGCACGGCGTCATCGTTCCCTACGCCCAGAATCACGAGGATGTCGAGAAGGCGTTCGCATTCGGCCGCTTTCCGCCTCGCGGAGTGCGCGGCGTCTGCGGAGACCGCGCGGTCCAATGGGGGCTGGGCTTCCAGGAGTACCTGCGGTCCGCAGACGAGGAGACGCTCATCATCCCGCTGATCGAGACGCGCGGCGCGGTCGAGGACATCGATGCGATACTCGAAGTCCCCGGCGTCGAAGCGATCTTCTTCGGTCCGGCGGATATGTCGGCATCTTACGGCTATCTCGGGGAGTGGGAGGGGCCGGGCGTAGCGGAGCATATTTTGGACGTGCGCGCCAGGGCCGAGGCGAGAGGAATCTCCGCCGGAATATTGTCTCGAAGCGTTCCGGACTCACTAATGCGGCGCGATCAGGGGTTTGGCATGGTAGCTATCGGCGCGGATATGTCACTCCTGATCCGGGCGATGCGCGAAAACCTCAAGGCGCTCGGCTGGGACCGACCATTGAACCTGGATCTGTAAAGGAGCTGCTTCCCATGGGCGAGAAGTTTCAAGTAGGCATCACGCGCGACTTTATCGCGGAGAACGGCAGCCTCACCTACAAGGACATCGGACTGCGGCTGCTGGACGAAGAGGCGCGATGCAGCCACGAATTCTTTGCGGAGCGACAAAGCCCCGTCGGGCCGAACCAGATTGCTCCAATCGACGCGGCGCTCTCCCTGACACCTGCCTGGAGCACACACACGTTCGCCGAGGGCGCCGACCGGCTGCTCATCGTCGCGCGATTCGGCGTGGGTTACGATATGTGCGACGTTGCGGCGCTGACCGCTAACAATGTACTGCTGACTATTACGCCGGGCGCTACCGACCTACCGGTCGCGGGCGGAGTTCTTGCCATGATTCTGGCTCTGAGCCGCAGGCTCTTCGCAAAGGACAGGCTCGTACGAGAGGGTCGGTGGGCGGACCGCGCTCACTATCAGGGAACGGAGATCGCCGGTAAGACACTCGGCATCGTAGGCTTCGGGGGCGCGGGGCGCGAACTGCGTCGGCTGATTGCGCCCTTCCGAATGAAAATACTCGCGTACGACCCCTTCGTATCGGAAGCCACTCTCGCCGAACATGACGCTGAACGCGCCGCCTCACTTGAGGAACTCTTCAGCCGGTCCGACTACATCTCCCTCCATTGCCTGCTAAACGATAAGACGCGCGGTATGATCGACCGGAACCTGTTTCAGCGCATGAAGCCCACGGCCTACTTCATCAACGCGGCGCGCGGCCCCATCGTGAACGAGCCGGATTTGATCGAGTCTCTGCAATCCGGCCGCATCGCCGGCGCGGGCCTGGACGTTTTCGAGGAGGAGCCGCCCCCTCTTGACAACCCGCTCCTTCAGATGGACAACGTGATCCTCGCTCCCCACGCCGTCTGCTGGACCGACGAGTGCTTCCAGGCGATCGGCGAATCGGCGGTGCGCTCCATCCTATCCGTACTGCACGGCGAGCGTCCCATCGGACTGCTCAACCCGGAAGTCCTGGATCGGCCGGGCTTTCAGGCAAAGTCCGCGGCGATGCGGGCTCGACTATAACATAGATTGCGCTGCAGCCAAGTGATTCTCCGTGGGCTATTGCCGACATTCGAACCGATTACGAGCGGTAGACTGTTTTTCATTGATACCACCTGCCGAAGGTGCAAAGATACAATTATGAGGTTAACGATTGCAATTTCGGACGAGATGTTTAGGAAAGCCGAAATTCAGGCACAAGAAGCTGGAATTCAAGTAGCGGATTTGCTCGCACGTTTTATCAATCTGGGTTTGAGCCTGACCCAGAACCCTACACAGGCAGGCGGAGTATCGAGGCGAAAGCGCGGGGATTTACCCGTGGCTCGCCCAGCAACCGGAACGACGATTCCGTACCTTAACAACGCTCGAATCCATGAGATACTGGAGGCGGAGCTATAGAGTTGACTCCATGGCGCTACGATGCAAACGCTAGTTTCCATGAACCAAAGTAGGACAAACATGAAAATTACTGAACAATTGGAACAGGCCGATGCAAACCGCCTGAGCATGGCTGCGAAAGATTTATTCGGGCAGCTTATTCAGAAGGGTCAATATGTTGGCGAAGTCTTCTCCCTAGGATACGATTCTCAGTCTGAGTTTTCTAATCGCAACAAATTCTCTTCAAGTTTGTTCTAAACTGTACGAGCGCGTTGCAATATCTCCACGAGTTGATCTACTGTAGTCATCGGACATTTGTGCGACGGCAGAATAGTTCCTGCATCGTTGTGCATCTTTCGCAATCTCGCAGCATTTTGAAGCGCAGTTTCCTCATGCATTCTGAGGCGGTCACGCATCGTATCATCGTTCTTTTTGTACGATATTTTCAAATGCTGGGTAATCTTGCGTCCATACCTCTCACGGTCTATTGCGGCTTGAAGGTATTCAAAGTGCAAAACATACCAGAGTTCAAAGCATGTGTTCGACCACGCTGCATAAAACGGCTTGCCCTGATGCTGTAGGGTTTCAATTCGCAATATGGCCGGATCAAATTGCGGAAAGTCATCACGATCAAAAACGCACCAGACTTGGTCGCGGCGCATATCCTTGCCATATTCCGCTTCTGCGAATTCGACAACCTGGCTTGGATCCCCGTTTCCATGAATGATCTCGACATCAGCAACACGGAACGCCCTAAAGTAATTCGGCTCAGTTTTTTCACCCTGACAAACAATCAGGATGCTTGGCAATCGAACCAATTCCTTCTCCGGCACGCGATCGCGCCGGGTGCGCCCACGCTGGCGTTTAAAGTTCGGATTCGTCATCGTTTCGCTTCATCCGCAACGGCAAGTGAGAATTCCTCTAGGAAAAGGCCCC
>JAYTEU010000024.1:0-2583 GCA_043734985.1 Chthonomonadaceae bacterium | reverse complement strand
CAGCGTCGAACGCCGTACCGAAACTCCCAACACTTTCTCGGGTAAACTACGTTCAACATCCCGCTGTCATTACGTCGGCCCGCACTGCGCACGGGGGATGGCCGTGCGGATCATCTCGATCGATATCCGGCATCTACAAGGAAACGAATACGTTGCGCTCCGAACCCAACAATTGGATTCCTCGACTGATGATTACAGCGCTGGCGCTGATCCTGCCGGCGACCGCGTTAGGTCTACGCTGCGGCGCTGCGATGCCCGCCGGTCAGGCGCCTGCCGCGACTGATACCTTCAAATTCACCAACAAACTCATCGGCGCGAGCAGTCCGTACTTACTGGAACACGCGCACAATCCGGTGAACTGGTATCCCTGGGGATCTGAGGCGCTCGAAAAAGCGCGTGCCGAAAACAAGCCAATCTTCCTCTCTGTCGGCTATTCGGCGTGCCACTGGTGCCACGTCATGGCCCGCGAGGACTTTGAAAACGAGGAGATTGCCGGAATTCTGAACAGGAATTTCGTCGCCATCAAAGTAGACCGCGAGCAAAGGCCGGATATCGACGCGCAGTACATGCTGGCTGTGCAGATGATGACAGGCTCAGGAGGCTGGCCGATGTCGGTCTTCCTGACTCCCGACCGAAAGCCGTTTTTCGGCGGAACTTACTTCCCGCCGGCCGAATTCAAGAGCCTCCTGGAAAAGCTCGTCGAGATCTATGCCAAGCAGCCGGAAGCCGTTCGCGCCCAGGCAGAAAAGGTCCAGACCGCCATCCTCGGCGCCACGAAGTCAACTCCGGGAGGCAAACTTCCACCGGACGTTCAGGCTCAGGCCGTCGCCTCCCTTCAAAGCCGATTCGATCGGGCCGAAGGCGGCTTCTCGCGTAAGCCTAAGTTTCCCGAGGCGCCCAATCTGGCCTACCTACTCGCCCGCGCGCGAAAGACCGGCGACAAGTCCGTCCTGGCGATGGTGACGACTACCTTGGACCACATGGCTGCCGGGGGCTTATACGACCAGCTTGGTGGTGGATTTCACCGATACAGCACCGATGCGATCTGGCGAGTGCCTCACTTTGAAAAAATGCTCTACGATCAATCCCAGCTTGTGCTCGTCTATTTGGAGGCGTATCGGCTTACGAATAATCCGCGGTACAAACAGATCGTGGAAGAGACGCTCGCCTTTGTAAGCCGCGAGATGCGCGACAAGGAAGGCGGCTTCACATCCACCCTGGATGCCGATAGCGAGGGCGAGGAGGGCAAGTTCTATCTCTGGACGCCAGACCAAGTCGCCGCAGTTCTTGGTGCGGACGCACCTATCTTTCAAGAGATCTTCGGCGTCACTGCTGCCGGGGACATCGAGCGCAAGAGCGTGCTGCACACAGCGTCCACTGTTGAACGAACGGCTGCGGCGCATCGCCTGGTTGTGACCACGCTGATACGCCGAGTGGGTGAGATGCGGCAGAAAATGATGGCGGCGAGAGACCTGCGCGTTCGGCCTCGAACCGACGACAAAGTCCTGGCAAGCTGGAATGGTCTGATGATCGCGGCCTACGCTCGGGCGGCCGTGGTCCTCGCGGACGATCGGTACCGGCAGGTCGCCATAGAGGCGGCGCGGTTCCTGACCAAATCGATGATCGTTGACGGGCAGATCAGGCACTGCTATCGCGCGGGTAAGGCGGAGGTTCCCGGTCTCCTGGAGGACTATGCCTACTGCGCCTATGGACTGCTGGAACTTGCGGACGCCACGAACGACAAAAGCTGGCAGGATAGGGCGCAAACGCTGCAAGCCCAGATGGTGGCACGTCTTGCGGACACCAAGAATGGTGGATTCTATGCTACCGCCGAAGCCTCGCAGGGAGAGCTGCTGACGCGGATGAAAGAGGGCGAGGATAACGCCACGCCTTCCGCGAACGGCATTGCCGCGCTGTCGCTTGTGCGGCTTAGCGCCGTATCGGGCGACCCGTCGTGGAGCGGGCACGCGCTGCGGACCATCCAGGCGTTTCAGGCGTCGGCGTCGCGCGTGCCCGCTGCGTATCCCACGCTCCTAACCGCCTATCAGGATCTCGGCATGACAGGCACGCTGCCCGCTCCTCCCGCCGTGGTTCGATTACAGGCCGGACAGGTCACCGGCAAAGGCCGCCGCGTAATAACGGTAGCTGTGAAAGTGCTGGTCCAGCCGGGATGGCACATCAACGCAAACAAGGCATCCGCCGGGGCCCTGATCTCAACCGCGCTGACTCTGGCTTCGGGCAGTGGCGAGAAGCTGGTCAACGTCGAGTATCCGCCGGGAGAGCTGACGCGGTTCGCATTCATGCCCCTGCCGCTGGCCATATATGTGGGAGAGATAGTCCTTCGTGCCACGGTGATGCTCCCGCGCAAGGGCGTCGCCGCGGTTCGGTTCAGGCTCAATTACCAGGCGTGCGACGATCACGCGTGCCAGGCGCCTGCGGTCAGTGAGATCGTTGTGCGCGTGCCGCAGTGATTCGGCGGCGCCGGTTCTGATAGGAGGCAAGAGTTGCTAACGAAAATAGCCACGATCGGTTTGGCGCTGACGATCGTGATAGGGGGATCTCGGACGTCCCATTCACAGGATG
>JAYTEU010000023.1:0-3326 GCA_043734985.1 Chthonomonadaceae bacterium | reverse complement strand
ATAATTGACAGCGAGCGCAGTATAGCGGGAGTGCGAGGATCGGCCGAGGTCGTCACCGGCATTCAGGGACTGCTGCGCCGCTACTCCCCCACGGATTGGGAAGACAGTTATTTCCTTACTCTACACATTCCCGCGAACCCGACCTCCACGCAGTCTTCCGTCGCGCGGCGGGCGGTCGCGTCCGATATCGATATGCTCGCGGAACTGTATTCCGGCGCTGGAGCCATGCACCGAAGCCGATCCAATGTGGCGACCAAGCTTGCGGAGACACGGGTATTCGTTGTCGAAGAGCCTGCCCAAGCTATGCGGGCGCGCCGGATCGCCTCCTGCACACTTCTGAATGTGGAAGGCAGCGATGCCGGGCTTATCGGCGGCGTCTATACATTGCCTTCCGCGCGGGGAAAGGGATATGCCGCCGCGTGTACCTGCCTCCTGGCTGCGGACCTGCAATCCGACGGCAAACTGCCGTGCCTCTTCTACGAAAACCCGATAGCCGGAAAGGTATACCGAAAGCTGGGATTTGAAGATGCCAGCCGCTGGGCCGTGCTCTACCTTGCGCAGACGGCCGGACCCCGTGCAGAAAGATAGCGCCTTGCGGATACCGCGCACTGTTTCGATACTGCTTCTGCTGGCGTGGACGACCGTTCCGCGTGCTTACGGCCAGGCTGCGCCGCCCGCGGTCCCGGCGGTCGATCCCATTAGCGGTGTCGTCCACTCGCGGCGCCTCGCATCTGGAGTTCCGTTTGGGGGAATCGGCACGGGAACGTTCCAGGTCATGACAGACGGCCGGATCTCAGCCGCAACGTACAACAACAACTGGGCCTATCCGACAGGCGACCTTCCCGGCTGCTTCGCTGCCGTACACGTTAAGACCGCAACGCAGAAAGTGAGCCGTGTCCTCGCCCTGAAGAGTGCTTACGAACTCCCCTCCATCGCCGGTCTGAATTATGAGGGCCTTTTCCCGGTCGCCAAAATGACGTTTCAGGACCAGATGCTTCCAATCTCCATCTCGGCCCGCGTGTTCTCTCCGCTCATTCCCCACGACGTGCGTAACTCTTCGTTTCCGGCGGCAGCGTTTCTCTTTCGCATCACCAATACTTCCGGCGTCGAGATAGAGGCCAGCGTGGCGCTTGCCTGGGAGAATACGCTGGGAGTCGGGGGCACGGTGGCCACGGGCTCCTTCGACAATCGCACGGGTAATACCGTCAACTCCGTATCGGATACCGATGGATTCTTCGCGCAAAAGTTTGAGCGGCAACCGGAGAAAGAGACCGACGACGCTGTCAAGCTTCGTAACAACTCAGCCGGAGATATGACCCTTATGGCCGCGCCCGGTCAGCCTCAAGCGATCGTCACGACGGCCGCCTGGAACGCACTGGATAAGCGGCCTGCCTGGTGGACGGATTTCGAATCGACGGGAACGGTCAAGAGCATTGCAGATACCGGCGCAGCAGGCGAAGTACATCCCGCAGGCGTGGTTTGTGTTCGGCTGACCCTGCGACCCCGGCAAACCGTGGACCTGCCGTTTGCGATCTCCTGGTACACACCGCGGCTTAATACCACGGAAGGCGGCGATTACGGCCACTACTACCAGACCATATGGCCGAATTCGTATACTGCCGCGCGCGGGTTGTTGACCGAGTGGCATAGCTTGCTTGCGCTTACCGAAGAGTGGCAGCAGCGCATACTTTTCTCAAATCTCCCACGCTGGATGTGCCGTCGCCTGATCAACTCGGTGTCTCCCATCACCACGCACAGCATCTGGACGCGCGACAAAACGTTTGCCATGCTCGACGACGTCGGTAGCAACCGCTTCGGGCGCACTGCCCGGGAGGAGGGTTCCGAGGGCGACGCCAAGCCCGGCCGCGAGCCGCCCGATTTTGGAACCGGGCCTCGCGCTCATCGGCCCGGTTCGCGGCTGGCCTCGCTGTCGCACCAACTGGCTGCGAGCAGCCTCATCGGCGATCTCTACCCGATGCTCGCCGCGCGCGAACTTCGGCTCTTCATAGCAAGGCAGGCGGCGGACGGTAGTTTTCCGGCAACTCTCGGCGACATCGACAGGTTGATCGGCGTGCCGCAAGCCGATTCTATCGCCGCCATCGACGAAGCGCTTGTCCTCTCCGGCCGCGCGCGCTCGTCCGTGCTCACACCGGAAGGGCTTGAAGATAGCAGCGCGTTTCTGCTCCAGATGGCGCAATACGTCTTTCGCACGGGCGACAGAGAGTTTCTCCAGGCATATTTTGTTAACATCCGCCGGGCGCTTGGGCTCTGCTTTGAAAATTTAGACGCAGACGGGCTTCCGGCAATTGGGTCCGGCCGATCACTTTCTCCTGCCAATGCGTCGCTATTTCTTGCCGCGCTCCAGGCCGGGGCGCGGCTCTCCCGGCTTTCCGCTGCGCAGGCGTTTGTGGGCGGACGGTATCGAAGCGGTTTGCAGGGCGCATTCGACATGCTTGAGAGGGCAAAAAGGCAATCGGACGAGAACGCGCTTGCCGTGCGTTGCGATACCGTCCGCACCCGGGCCGCCGCCGCGATGGACACGAAGTATTGGAACGGCCGCTACTATGCCGATCGATCGGAGACCGGCGCGCAATTCAGCTCTCTATCGCAATTGATTGGACTTGGCTACTCAGACATCCTCGGTGGCGAAGGCCCGGCGGAGGCAGTCCAGCAGAGTCTTTTACCGGAAGCAAAGGTTCAGACCGCGCTTATAAGCCTTCAGCGACTGAACGACAACCGTTCCTCCGGGTATATTGCTCCGATCGCTCGCAGCGCGGACGACGGTGCGCCGACGCTGCCGAACGACCAACGGATATCCGATCTGCGAGACGCGGTCATGGGCGACGCAGTGGTCTCAATTACTCGTCGTCAGCCGGATTATGCCGTGGGACTGCTCCGCCGACTCGATGACACGAGCAGCAATATTCTGCTTTCACCATGGCAGTCGCCAGGTGAATTCTCCACCCTTACGGGGAAAACAGCCCGGTTTGAGGGCGCACAGTTGGGCCATGCAGCGGACTGGAACCTCCTCGCGCCGCTGGAGGGGTTTGCGATCGACCTGAATTCAGGTCAGTTCTCGCTCTCGCCACAGATTCCGGGAAATTGGCGCTCGATTGCCGGTCCGATCTTCGCCCCGACGTTCTGGGGCCGAATGGAGTTCAGGCCCACGGCTCGCGGCGGCACCGTTACGCTCAGGATAGACCGCCTCATTGCGCTTCCTGCCGCAACCGCCGGAGGGCGACTGAGCGGCAGCGCGGGCCTCCTCATAACGCGCCTGCGGATACCAGGGCCGCCACCGCGCCCGGCAGGGGCTCCTGCAATCGAAC
>JAYTEU010000022.1:0-3086 GCA_043734985.1 Chthonomonadaceae bacterium | reverse complement strand
TCGTTGTGCGTCACCTGGTTGTCGCCGCTGTGGCCGATCCAGACGCCGATACAGCCCGGGAAGATACGCCCGCCGCCGTGGATGATGTTGTTGTCGATGACAATACGGTTCGTTCTGTCCGGCTCCGACGCACTCTCCGCGGCTTCCCCGATCCGCGCGCCGCCCGCGCCCAGGTCGGTTAATAGCGTGTGCTCCAGGCGGCACTCGGAACAGCCTTTGCGAAACCAGACGCCATAGATTCCGGCGTGGGCGATCTCGCAGCCATCGATCGAGATGTGCCGCGCATGATCGACCATCATGACGGCTGGAACGCTGACGGCGGCCTGGCCATCGCCCTGACCACCGGCAGGCAGCCGATAGCCGCCGTGGTGGAACGCAAGCCCCTTGAAGGTCAGGTGTTCCACCTTCGCGGTTGGCGTTCCCTCCACGCGGACAAACTGCTCGCCCACGGGCGCATAGACCACCGCCTTCGCAATATCCTCGCCGGGAAGCGGGATGTAAGAGAGCGTGCCGTCGCGATCGAGGAACCATTCGCCGGGAGCGTCGAGGGCCTCTTTGAAGTTTTCGAGGATATACCGCTGGCTGAGACCCCATTGCATAAACGCCCAGGGCGCGCCCGGCCCGGTCGCGATCACGCCGCGCGCCTTCTCGTCCAAACCGGCAACACGGTGACGCGATACTTCCCACGAGTGATACGCTATGAAAACGACATCGTTGAGGCGGTCCTTCGGCACGCGGAGCAGCGGCGCGAAGTCTTTCGGATCGGCGGCAAAGGCGCGCCCTGCCAGCGCAGCCTCCTTGCCGGTGACGGGATCGATCCCGGTCGGATATTTGCCGCGCATGTAGGCGTAGAACGTGTTAGGCGTACGGGCGCGCATTGCTCGCCTGCCATTGACGAAGAGCTGCTCGAAGTAGAAGTGACCCTCTTTCACGCCTGGGACCTGCGTCATCCAGACTCCGTTTGGGCCGAGAGTGAAGCCCTCTATCTTTTTTCCGGCCTCAAAAACCGGGTGCGCCCCGGGAGCGGCCTCGTATGTGATCGACGCCTGCGCGGAGCCGGAATCCTCCGGACCCAAAATGACAGGTTCCGTCAGCGCGTAGCTCCCCGATGCGAACAGCGCGCGCATCGGCCGAAGCTCGCCAAGGCGGGATTTCCTGCGTCGAATGAGATTTCGGGCGCCTGCCATCGTGGCGAGCGGACCGTCCGTTCGGGCGGCGTTCGGCGCGGGAATGCCGCCCGACCACGAGTCGCGGCCGTTTGGGGCGACGTAGATATAGGCGGTATCGGCGGGTATCCTTGCTTGCGCCAAGGCTGTCATAACGGAGCCGGATCGGTCGGATAGGTTCGATAGGGCGAATACGATCAACAGGACGGATTTGATCTTGTTCATCTTGATTACTTGGTTTCGACGAGATGCGCTTTCAGCCAGGCACTAAGGCGGTCCAGGGCTGCGGGCGCCACAGGACCGGCGAAGCCGTTGGGATCGGTGCCGATGTGCTTGAGATTGTGACTTGCGCCCGCGATGATCTCCAGGTCCGTCGGCACGGCGCCCATGCGCGTCCGTAGGGCCTCGGCAAGAGGGCGGGAGTCCTTATCGGGCAGGACCTGAATGTCTTTTTCGCCGTTCATCACCATTACCGGCCCGGCGATCTTTTTGGCCATCGTCCTCGGGTCCAGCGGAAGCACCGCCTGTAGGTAGAGGGCGGCGCTCGCGGGATAGAGAGCCGCAAGTCCCGGAGGAACGTCCGCGGGAACCATACCTGTACGGATGACTTCGCTTGAGATGCTATCGGTCTTGTCCAGGAAGAACTTCACCTGGTCCGCCGAGGCATTCTGGCGCGTCAATGTGTCGGCGACCTGGTTGTGGACGACGTCGCCGAGGGGCCGCCCCGGAGTGCCCGCGAGAACCAGAGCAGCCGGCCGGTCGGGCGAGGCGGCCATCTCCGCCCCCACGACCAGCGCGATGATGCCGCCCTCGCTATGCCCCAGGATACCCGCGCGCTTAGGGTCGATGCCCGGGCGGCCGCGCAGGTACAGGTAAGCGAGCTTCGCATCCCCCGTGAAGTGATCCCAGCCAAAGAAGCGGTTGAGGGCATCGGGATCCTTCGGCCAGTCCGCCGCATAGACGTGCGTCGCGCGCTTGTCAAACCGGAGCGTGGCTACACCCTCTTTCGCGAGCCGCTCTGCAAGTTGTTTCAGCAGGTCGGTTACCAGCGCGGGCGGCTGATTGCCGTTTCGGTCCGTTGGGCCGCTCCCCGGAATCAAGAGTAGGGCAGGCGCCGGCTTGTCTCCGGCGGGCAAAGTGAGCGTGCCGCGCAGCGAAAATCCGCCCACGCCGGCGAATTGTACGTCCATGGAGCGCCCCCCTTTAAGTCGGGCAACCTTCACCGGCGCGAGCCCTAGAGCCGGGGCTGCCGGAAAGCTGCAAAGTACGAGTAGTACGACGATGTATTTCGAGTTGAATTTCATTGTGCAACTCCCCTGGCAAATATGGTAATACAAAGTTGATAGCCTATAAACACGGCGGATGTCAAGGCGGCGGCAACATGTCGGCCGGAATCATTCGTTTTTGCAGGCAGCCACGTTGGCTGGACGCAGTTTCCGATGGTGTCATGTAGCGAGAGGAGCGGCGATGGACGAGCTGGGGAGTTCGGCGGGCATTAAGGCGAAGGACACCGAAATTGAGCGCAAATTTCTGGTGCGGGAGACGCCGAACCTGGATGGCGCAAAAGGCGACGAGGTAGTTCAGGGATACCTGGCGGTGGATCGGGATGGGACGGAGGTCCGGCTGCGTCGGATCGGTGATTGTTATTTTGAGACGGTCAAAACAGGTTCGGGCCTGCGGCGCGGCGAGTATGAGACCGCCATAACGGAAGAGCAGTTTACGGTTCTTTGGCCCGCTACGGAGGGTCGACGGCTGGAAAAGACGCGCTACGAATTGGAATTCCTGGGCCATACCCTCTATCTCGACATCTATCGCGGCAGCCTGAATGGCCTCGAAGTCGCGGAGGTCGAGTTCGACAGCGAGGGCGAAGGCAGTCTATTTGCGCCGCCCGAATGGTTTGGAAAAGAGATCACCGAGGAC
>JAYTEU010000021.1:0-4149 GCA_043734985.1 Chthonomonadaceae bacterium | reverse complement strand
TCGCTGCCCTGCGCGGTCGGAGTGCGGCCGAACTCGCCGCCCCAGAGTACGAGCGTGTCCTCCAGGAGACCCCGCGCCTTCAGGTCCCGCAGCAGTCCTGCAATCGGCTTGTCCACCTCCAGCGCATTGTGGCCGTGCCCGTTGCGCAGGTCGCCGTGCTGGTCCCACTTGTAGCTGTGCGTCACCTGGACGAAGCGGACGCCGCGCTCCGAGAACCGGCGCGCGAGCAGGCACTGGCGTCCAAAGTTGTCGGTCGTATTCTCGCCTATGCCGTACAGGTCCAGCGTCGCCTTGCTCTCGTCGGCGATGCTCATCAGCTCCGGCGCGACCGTCTGCATGCGGTAGGCCAGCTCGAACGACTGTATGCGGCCCTCAAGCTGCGGATCGACGCCGTAGTGGCGAAGCTGCTCCTCGTTCATGTCCTTGAGCATGTCGAGCTGCATGCGCTGGAGGTCCTGGGAGGCGTCCGGGTTCTTGATGTAGCTCACCTGCGCGCTCTTCGCGGGGATGCTGGCGTTGCCGATCGCGGTGCCCTGATAGGCCGCCGGAAGAAACGCGCTGGACCAGTTCTGGACGCCGCCGTGGCCGAGCGTGGGGCAGATGGTGACGAAACCGGGCAGGTTCTGGTTCTCGGTGCCGAGGCCGTAGGTGATCCACGATCCCATGCTCGGCCGCACAAAGGTGTCGGAGCCAGTGTGCATGGCGAGGAGGGCGCCGCCGTGCGCCGGGTTGCTGCCGTACATGGAGCGCAGGACGCAGAGCTCGTCCGCCATGCCGCCGATGTGCGGGAACAGGTCGCTGACCGGCAGGCCGCTTTCGCCGTACTGCTTGAACTTCCAGGGCGAGGCCAGCAGGTTGCCGGTCTGCGCGAACTGCACGCGCGGCTTTGCGAAGGGCAGCGGCTTGCCGTTGTCCCGGGTCAGCAGCGGCTTGGGGTCGAACGTGTCCACCTGAGAGGGGCCACCGTGCATAAACAGGAAGATGACGCGTTTGGCCTTCGCGGGGAACATGGAGGGGCGGAGCGCGAGCGGATTGGCGACGGAGCCAGCCGCCTTCGCCTGCTCTTCTCCCAGCAGTCCCGCCAGCGCCAGCATGCCAAATCCGCCGCTGAATGCCTTTAGCATCTCCCGGCGCGTTCTCGGTTGTCGAGTGTGGTCGTTCAAAAGGCTCTCCCGCGGCACGTTAGTTAACGTAGATAAACTCGTTCGAAGCGAGCAGAAGCTGGCAGAAGCTGGTCCATGCGATCGCGGACCGTTTGGCGCTGTCCGTTTCGGTCGCCGGAACCCGGGCCGAATAGGCGGCGATATAGGCCTGCGCCTTCTGCGTCTCGGCGGAGGAGGGCGGGCGGTCGAAGGCGCGAAGGTAGGCGAGCTTGATGCGCTCGGCGTCGGTCCGCTGCCCCGAGACGCCAAGGCTTTCGGCGAAGTAGCGCGCCTGCTCGATTACGAACGGGCTGTTCATCACGAACAGAGCTTGTGGCGCGACCGTTGTGGTGGATCGCTTCGCGTTGACCATCGAAGGGTCGCCGTAATCGAACGCCTGGAACATGTCGAACAGGGCGTTGCGGATGATCGGCAGGTAGAGGCTTCGCCTCGGTGCGTTGTAGTTGGCCGCATTTCCGGACTGATCGTTGGTCACGTAGTCGTGGTTCTTCGTCATCAGGAGCGAGCCGCCCACGCTCAGGTCGAGCCGCCCGGCCACGAACAGGAGGGCATCCCGGAACGGCTCGGCTTCCAGCCGGCGGTGCGGCATCTTCCAGAGCAGCGTATTGTCCGGGTCGGACTTCGAGGCGATCTCCTCGGTCTTGGGATCGGCGATCGTGGCCATTTTGTAGGTATTCGACGTCAGGATCAGCCTGTGCATCTTCTTGATCGACCAGCCCTGCTCGACGAACGTCGCCGCCAGCCAATCGAGAAGCTCCGGGTTGGCAGGGCGCAGGCCCAGGAAGCCCCAGTTGTCCGGCGTCTGGACGATGCCCGTGCCGAAGTGGCCCTGCCAGATCCGGTTCACTTCCACGCGGCTCGTCAGCGGATGGTCCGGGCGCGCAAGCCATTGCGCCAGCTCCAGGCGTCCGCTCCGATTCTCGTCCGCGACTACGATCTTATCGCCGCCTAGTACCGTTAGGAAGTGGCGGGGGACTTCGTCGCCGAGCGTCTGCGTGTCGCCGCGAATATGGACGCGGCAGTTTTCGGCTTTCGTATCTTCCACGGCCATGACGGTCGGCGGCTTGGACTCCGTGACGCGCAGGTCGGCCAGCGTCTTCTCCGCTTTGGCGACGGCTCTCTTCGGCGCGTCCGTGTAGAGTGGCTTCGGATCGTTCGGCAGCGTGACCCGATCCGCGAACCGGCGAACCGCCGCGGCACGCTCGTCCGGCTTGAGCGAAGATGGGTTCTGCGGAACGTCGGAGGCGAAGCGCACCGAATGCCGCAGCATCGCGAGGTGAACGCCATGCTTGGCCGCGATCTGCTCCGCGCTCATTGCGGGGCCCGCTCCGGGCCGCGCGGCGACCGGCACAAAGAGGAACCGGCTGATGTGCGGCAGCACTCCTATGCCTTCAAGGCGCAGCACGCTCTTTCCGGCAGGCATCGAATAGCGCCCGACTACCTCCCAGCGCTGCCCGTCCGGGAAGAAGCTGCCGGTGTTTTTAGCGGCGGCGTCGGTGCGGATCTGCTTGCCGTTCAGGAAGAGCCGAACCGGCCGCTCCTCGGCGGAGGCGTAGCGGACCTCAAGCTGATAGAGACCGGCGGCCGGAACGTCGACATCCCACTCGACCTGGTTCGACCCGCCGACGTTCAGGATGATGCCAAGCCCCTTGCCGAAGTTCTCCGTATCGCGGCCCGTGTCTCCACGGCTGAACTTGACGGCCTGGAGCTCAATACGCGGTCCATCGCCGGGCCTTGCGGGGATCTCCGCCACCGAGCCGGAATCGCCCAACTGCGCCAGTTCCCAGGCCGCCTGCAGGTACTTTGCGGCGCTGCCTCGGACGTCGGCCAGGAGGGCGGCGTTCGCCTTCTCTTTGGCAGTCTTGACGCTGTCTTCCGCCAGTTTGATCTGTGCCTCGAACTGCGCCGTCTCGGCCTCCGAACGCTTCGACTGGAGCGGGCGCTCCTGCCACATCGCCACGGTGTTCAGGCTAGCCATCGTCTTGGTGCTCTTGAAGATACCGGCGAGCGCATAGTAGTCTTTGGTGGGAATGGGATCGAACTTGTGGTTGTGGCAGCGCGCGCAGGTGACGGTCAGGCCGAGGAACGCCTTGCTGGTCACCTCGATCTGCTCGTCCACGATGTCCATCACCATCTTGGGCTTATCCGGCTCCGCGAGCAGCTTCGGTCCAAGACTGAGGAAGCCCGTCGCGGTGAGCCGATCGTTGCGGAGGTCGTCGCTGCCGCCGGGCATCAGGTCGCCTGCCAACTGCTCGCAAAGGAAATCGTTGTAGGGCTTGTCCTGGTTGAACGCCTTGACCACGTAATCGCGGTATCGATAGGCGTTGGCGAACGCGACGTTTTCGTCGAGGCCGTTCGAGTCGGCGTAGCGCACCAGGTCCAGCCAGTGGCGCCCCCAGCGCTCGCCGTAGTGCGGGCTGGCGAGCAGGCGGTCGATTAGCTTCTCCCAGGCATTGGGCGACTGGTCGTTCACGAACGTCTCAACCTCTTCCGGCGTGGGAGGCAGTCCGACGAGGTCGAACGAGACGCGTCGGATAAGCGAGCGGCGGTCGGCGGCGGGAGCGGGCTTGAGGCCCTTGCTTTCCAGTTTCGACAGCACAAAGCGATCGATCGGGCTGACACACCAGGCTGCGTTTTTAACAGGCGGAAGGGGCGGCTTCGCGACGGGCCGGAACGACCAAAAGCTCTTCTGGGCGTCGGTAATCTTCATATCGAGCGCCTGCCCTTTGGCGGAGCCGCTGTTACCTGCGGCAGTGGCGGGCCACGGTGCGCCCATCTTCACCCAGGCGGTAAGCGCCGCGATCTCGTCCGCGCGCAGCTTTCCGACCGGCGGCATCTTCAGCGCGCCCTCGTAACCGACGGCGGCGATCAGCCTGCTTGCCGCCGGGTCGCCGACGACGAGGATCGGCCCCTTCGCGCCGCCCTTCAGGATCGCCTCGCGGGAATCGAGCCTCAGCCCTCCGCGCTTATCCCGATCGCCATGGCA
>JAYTEU010000020.1:0-9070 GCA_043734985.1 Chthonomonadaceae bacterium | reverse complement strand
TGGTTCCTGCAAGCGACGCCCATGGGCGACTTTCTGATCGTCTACTTCGAGTCGCCCGACCCGACCGCGGTGTTCGCGAACCTTGCGGCGTCCACCGATCCATTCGATATGTGGTTTCGCGATCGGGCCCAGGACGTTAGCGGAATCGACTTCTCGAAGTCGATCGGTGACCTTCCGCAGGCCATGTTTCAGTACCGCAAAGCGTAGCGCAGACCGCACAATACCGGGACGCTCCATTCGTCGAGCTAATCCTCCACGCGTTCCAATTTCGCGAACTTCGGCTCGCTCAGAGCATCGCAAGGAAGGCGCGAGCGGCGTGCGATAGCCGGTCCGCGCGCCAGATCGCGACGAGCGTGCGGTTTGGGCGCGGTGGATCGAGTTCGACTACTTGCGCGCCTTCGGGGGGATGTATGGCGAGCCTCGGCAGCAGTGAGATGCCGAGGCCTGCGGCAACCAACGACTGCATCCCCTGTGCGCTCCCACTCAAGCAGACGATGCGCGGCGCGAATCCGGCGGCGAGGCAGGCGGCATAGATCGGGTGGGCCTCTGTCGCCCCTTCGGACACCCACACGAAATCCTCCAAGGCAGCTTCTGACAGCGCGACGCCGGTGCGCGATGCGAACCGGTGCGCCGCCGGAACGACGAGCGCCATCTCTTCGCGGAGAAGCACCCTCTCCTCCAGCCCCTCCACCTGGTAGGGCAGATGAACGATGCCCAGGTCCGCCTTTCCGACAGCGACGGCTTCGGCTATCTGCCGGGCGGGTACGACTTCGCGCAGGGATATCTCAATGCTCGGATAACTTCGGCGATAGAATGCCAGCAGCGGTGGCAGGAGATGCTGCCCAGGGGTCGGCAGCGTCCAGATCGTGATCTTACCGCGCTTGAGTCCGAGCACCTCCTGCACGGCCCGCTTCGCCGCAATCTCCTCGGCCAGTATCCGCTCCGCATACTCCAGCATCGCTTCGCCGGCATCCGTCAGGCGCACGGCACGTCCCTGGCGCAGGAACAACGGCGCTCCCAGTTCGCGCTCGAGTTTGGCGATCTGCTGCGAAAGCGACGGCTGCGCCACGCAACACTCAGCGGCCGCCCGGGTGAAGTGCAGGTGGCGCGCCGCCGCGACGAAATAGCGAAGTTGGAATAGCTCCATGGCAGTCGATCAACCCCGCAGTTCGCGCGGCGCTTCGCCCACGGTGTAGAAGGAGCCGGTGACGAGGATCAGGGTGTCGGGTCCGGCTCCGGCCAGAGCGGATTCGATGGCTAGCGGCACCGCGTGGACCACTCTAATATTCCGGCAGTAAGGCGCGGCGGCTTCGGCTATGGCCTCAGCGAGCTGGGCGCGCCTCCAATTGGGCTGACAAGCGATCACCCTTTCGACGCCAGGGGCCAGCGCCGCGAGAACGCCGTCGGGCGAATGGCCCCCAACCATGCCGATCACGAGCCGGGTCTGCTGAATTCCCTCAGATCGGCAAAGCGCCGCGATCGTTCGGCTGAGCGCCTCTGCGGCCAGCAGATTGTGCGCGCCGTCCAGGACGACCAGCGGCCCGTGGTCAAGACGCACCACCGTCAAGCGGCCGGGCAGCGCAGTCTCCGCAAGAGCCGTGCAGACCGCGCCAAGTCGGAGGTCTACGTGGTCGGCTGCAAGCGCGTGCTCGACTGCTGCGATGGCGCAGGCCGCGTTCTCGCGCTGGTACAGTCCGCCCATTCGCATGGCGAGGCCGGAATAGACGCGCCTCGAGGTCGCGACGCTGACTGGGCCGAACTCTTTGTGATCCAATGCGGGCTCCCAATACACGCAGGCGGGATCGCCGGTCGGCACGCTGCCGGCTCCGCGAAGAACGCGGATCAAAGGAGACTGCCGCTCTGCCGCGATGCGCTCGATGGTCGCGAGCGCCTCCGGGTTGGCCGTCGCGGTGATGCAGGGCACGCCTTCCTTGATGATCCCGGCCTTCTCCACGGCGATCTTGGCGTGGGTATCGCCCAGGATTTCGGTGTGGTCCAGCCCAATGTTGGTGATCACGGTAACTCGGGGGGCTACAATATTCGTGGCATCCATTCGGCCGCCAATACCTACCTCGACGCATGCGTATTCGACTTTGCGCTGGGCGAAGTAGAGGAAGGCGATTATGGTCTTCAACTCGAACTCCGTCGTCTGACCGAGATCGGTTTCCGCGAGCGCCTCGATGTGCGGTCTAACCCGGGTTACAAGGCGGGCGAAATCGGCCTTCGGGATCGGCTCGCCGTCCACCTGGATTCGCTCGCGCACATCGTACACGTAGGGCGAATAGTAGCCACCGACGCTCAGCCCGTGGGCCCGCAAAATGGCGGCTGACATCGCCGTGGTCGAGCCTTTGCCTTTGGTACCGGCGACATGGACGACGTGATAATTTCGGTGTGGGTTCCCTAGCCGCTCGGCAAGCGCTTCGATGCGCTCATTTCCCAGCTTCCATCCGAACCGGATCAACCCGCCCATATACTGGAGAGATTCTTCGTAGTCCATTGCCTGTTCCGTTCTGGTCGATAGCCGGGCAGGAGTTCGGTGCGAAGTTTGGGAAATCCTGCCACGGGAATTCGAGCAATCTAAAATTCCAGCAGGAAGCCAGGAAGGAAGGAATGCAGGATGAATTCAAGGGAACTCGGTCCGCCGGAGCCTCGGCAGTACCTTTGTTATAGGGCACCTGGCGTATTGGAGATTACCGGGTCGCTGGAAAAGGCGTTTTGGGAGTGCGCGCCGTGGACGGATGATTTTGTGGATATCGAGGGGGAAGCGCGGGCCGCGCCGCGTTATCGGACGCGGGTGAAGATGCTCTGGGACGACGCGTTCCTCTATATCGGTGTGGAGATGGAGGAGCCGAATGTTTGGGCAACGCTGACGGAGCACGACTCGGTGATCTTCCAGGACAACGATTTCGAGGTCTTTATCGATCCCGACGGGGACAACCACGACTACTACGAGCTGGAGATCAACGCGCTGAACACGACGTGGGACCTGCGGCTGGTGAAGCCGTACCGAGATGGCGGCCCTGCCCTGAACTCGTGGGAGATACCGGGGTTTCGGAGCGCGGTCTCCATCGACGGCACGCTGAACGATCCCACGGACGTCGATTGGGGCTGGTCGGTGGAGATGGCGTTTCCGTGGGCTGCGCTTGCCGAGTATGCGCGCTGCCCCGCCCCGCCTCGGGACGGCGACCAGTGGCGGATCAATTTCTCGCGGGTCGAATGGGACGTCGAGGTCGTGGAGGGCCGCACGCGCAAGCTGCCGAACCGGCCGGAGCACAACTGGGTTTGGTCGCCACAGGGCGTCATCGACATGCATCGGCCGGAGCGTTGGGGCATCGTGCAGTTCAGCACGGCGGAATCGGGGCAAGGCTGCTTTGTCCCGATTCCTGCCGCCGATGCAAAGGACTCACTGATGCAAGCCTACTACGCCCAGCGAGCCTTTCGCGCGGTGCAAGGCCGGTGGGCTGCTCAGGAGGAGCTGGGGGCTAGCCTCCCTGCCGATGTATCACTCATATTGACGCCAAGCGGTTTTGAGGCTGCCTGTGTGCCGTTTGATGAAGTAGGCTTGCCGGTAACGTGGCACGTCCGGCAGGACTCTTTGCTGTGGCGCGGCGATCCTACGGCAGCTAATTCCTGACCTGACGGGGCTTAGGAAAACTTTTCGGAGGCCCCTGCATTATCTTGGCACGGGGCTCGTTTCGACAAAGCTGAATGGTTTCATAGCCTATTCCGGGTGGGCAAATCGCGATAACTGTATTTCGCCTTATTGACCGAGTCATTCGTTGATCACAAGCGGCCGATCAATTAGCCACGCATGGCATCGTCGACGATCTGGCGGGCTTCGGCGAGGATGCGGTCGAGGTGCGCCTGGTCGTGGAAGCTCTCGGCGTAGATCTTGTAGACGTCCTCGGTGCCGGAGGGCCGGGCGGCGAACCAGCCGTTTTCGGCGATCACCTTGAGGCCGCCGATCTCGGCGTCGTTGCCGGGGGCCCGGGTGAGCCTGGCGACGATTGGCTCGCCTGCGAGCGTGTCCGCGCGGACCTGGTCGGGCGACAGCTTCTTGAGGAGGCTCTTCTGCTCCGGTGTCGCGGCCTGATCGACGCGCGTATAGAGTGGGCGGCCGAGCTTTTCCGTGAGCGTCAGGTAGTGCTCGCCCGGGTCTTTGCCGGTCGTGGCGGTGATCTCGGCGGCAAGCAGGTCCATCACCAGGCCGTCCTTATCGGTGGTCCAGACGGTGCCGTCCTTTTTCAGGAAGGAGGCCCCGGCGCTCTCCTCTCCTCCAAACCCGTAGCTGCCATCCAGCAGTCCCGCGACGAACCACTTGAAGCCGACGGGAACTTCGGAGACACGGCGGCCGATCTCTTTGGCGACGCGGTCGATCAGGCTGCTGCTGACGACCGTCTTGCCGATGGCGCTGTCGGCGCGCCAGCCCGGCCGGTTTCGAAAGAGATACCAGATTGACACCGCGAGGAAGTGGTTGGGGTTCATAAGGCCCATGCTGGGGGTTACTATGCCGTGCCGGTCGGCGTCCGTATCGTTGCCGAAGGCGATTCCGAATTGGTCTTTGAGCTTCACCAGATCGGCCATGGCGTAAGGCGACGAGCAGTCCATACGGATCTTGCCATCGTGGTCGCAAGGCATGAAGCTGAACGTCAGATCGATCGCCTCATTGACGACCGTAATGTTGAGGCCATATCTCTCGGCGATCGGGCCCCAGTACTGGAGGCTCGCGCCGCCGAGGGGGTCCGCGGCGAGTGATAGGCCGGAGACGCGAATGGCTTCCATATCGATCGCGCCGCCCAGGCCCTCCACGTAGGGAGTGACAAAATCGAACCGGTGTACGTTTGAAGCCCTAAGCGCGGCCTCGTAACCGATGCGCTTCACGTCGCGCAGCCCGTCGCGCAGCAGTGCATTCGCCCGCTTTTCGACCACGCCCGTGATATTCGTATCGGCCGGGCCGCCGCTTGGAGGGTTGTACTTGAAGCCGCCGTCCGACGGCGGGTTGTGCGAGGGCGTGATCACGATCCCGTCGGCGGTCGCGCTCGTGCGCCGGGCATTCCAGGCCAGGATCGCATGCGAGATGGAGGGCGTAGGCGTGTAGCGGCCCTCTTCCGCCAGATAGACCTCGACACCGTTGGCTGCCAGCACCTCGATCGCGGTCCGCTGTGCAGGCTCCGAGAGCGCGTGGCTGTCCATGCCGATGTAGAGCGGGCCGGATATCTGCCGGCCCTGCCGATATTCCACGATGGCCTGTGTCACGGCCAGAATATGGCGCTCGTTGAAAGTACCATTCGACGCAGTACCCCGGTGCCCTGACGTACCGAAGGCGACGGCCTGTCGCGGATTGCCGGAATCGGGCCGAATGTCGTAGTATTGGGCGCGTAGTTTATCGACATCGATCAAGATCTCGACGGGCGCTCGCTTGCCGGCTAGCGGGGAGATAGGCATAGAAGAGTTCCTTTTGGTTGGGCAGTCGGTCGTCGGACTGCTGGGACAAGCTATTTGTGCCGGTGATTCGGCATCGGGCGGCGGATACCCTGCTTGGGCGGGGAGATATCAGGGTCATTGATTTCTCGCTAACGATGTGTCGGTAGGGACATCCCTTGTGGATGTCCTCCCTGTGGATGTCCTCCTTGTGGATGTCCTCCCTGTGGATGTCCTCCCTGTGGATGTCCTCCCTGTGGGCTAGTTGGGTAGCCACCAGGGCTACCCCTACCTAATACGTTCCTGGCCGAGAACTGAATGCCGTTGTTGATTTGAAGGGAATGGAGGTTTGGTGAGAGAATAGTGGGCGGGCGGACGGGCAGTGAACCGATTTGTCGTGACTTGCAACTAAATAGTAACTGTTGTCCGCACATGCTGCGGTAGAAGGACTAATTTATGAACCGGGGCTTTATCCTCGCCTCTGCGGCAGGGCTGACGATCGCAATTTCGGGTGTCGGAGCGCGGGCGGACGACCGCTCGGAGATCGACGCGCTCTATGCAAAGCTTACCGCCGCACTGAAGAACAAGACTCCCGAAGCCATTACTGCGCTTGAAGCGCCGGGATTCACCTCTACTTCCGCCGGGAAAACGATCAACGGCAAGCAGCTCTTAGAGCAGATGAAGCAGCGGAATGCCACCTCTGGCCCCATTAAGGATGTTAGCGTATCCGTCAAGAAAGCCGATATCAAAGGCAAATCCGCGAAGGTAGTTTCGGATTTCAGCTACACCGTTGAGGTTGTCGACAAGGACGGGCACATGGGAGCCAAGGGCGGCACGCATGAGATGTCCATGAGCGGCCTGGTCAAGAACGATCTCGTGAAGACCTACGGCGGATGGAAATTCCTTACTATGCAGCAGGGCGCGGGCAAGATGCTGGTTGACGGCAAGCCCGTTGGTCCGGCTCCTCCCGGCACGCGGAAGGTTCCGAAGCGCTAAAACTACGCCCCAACATTTGAGGGTTGGAATTGTACTCTCGCCTGGCCGGGTCGATAAACGACCCGGCACACCCAGAGCTAGCCATCGGGCGGGCCAGATCCTAAGGTGAATGAACAGTAGACGCACGACGGTGTGTTCATTACGAGGGTACCCGGCCTGCGGCCGGGCGTCCTCCGGACGCAAATGCCAATCGCACCACGCCATGCTTGGGGCAACAATAAAGAGTCGGCGTGCGGCAGTATGTGTTTGCGGATGAAATCTAAGGCGGGCGCGGAGTTATCAGTAGTTAGCGCTGAAACTCCGCGCCTGTTTGCACGTCCCAACATGGGAGGATGACTTTTCAATTTTTCAAATGATCCCTGGTATCGTTTTGACAACGTCATGTCCGAGCAATTGTGATTTCTACAACCAAAATGTGCGAGGAGCGTGATTTGTTGATCAGAGCGAAGTGTCGTGCGGGATTAACGTTCATAATCTGTTTGCTGCCGGCGCTGTCGCGGGCACAGTCCATCGCGCCGCCGCGATCGTTCGAAGCGATTGCCATGTCGCCAACGGAGATCCGGTGTTATTGGCTTCCAGGATCGAACGCGACCGGCTACACGCTGCAGCGGGACGGGCGTGAACTGGCACAATTGCCTGTGTCGGCGCGCGAGTACGCAGACAGGGACGTTATGCCGGGTTCGACGCATCGCTATGCCTTGCGAGCCGTCCGCAACGGACAGCCAAACCAGACTTCGGCGGTTCGCGAATACACGGAGCGCAGCTTCGCGGAGTTCCCGTCCGCATCCGGTGGTACCGGACGCGGCACAGCGCAGGTTGGAGCCGCTGATTTCGACGTGGTCATCGTTCAGGCTTCCTCGGGCGGCGTGGCGGCGGCGGTCGAAGCGGGACGACGCGGGCTCCGGACGGCGCTTATCGAGCCGACGACTCGGATCGGCGGGATGCCGGTGAACGGCCTGAGCGCGACCGATCTGAGACGCGGTGAGCACGCAAGCGGCTTTGTAACGCGGTTTCGGGACACGGTGAAGACGGTCTACGCTGCAGAGGGAGTGCAGGCGAACGGCCTCCAATACGAGCCGCGCGTGGCGCACCAGGCTATGAAGTCGCTGCTGTATTCGGCAGCCAACGTGACAGTGTTTCGCAGAGCAAGGTTATCGGGCGTACGCATGGACTCGCAGCCGAACTCCCGGCGAGTGCGGTCGGCGCTGGTTGAGGAGCTGAACGCGCAGGGCGAGCCTACCGGCCGGAAGGCTGCGTTCCGCGCCAAGGTGTTCATCGATGCCACCGACTGCGGGGATCTGGCGGCGATGGCGCGGGCGCCGTTTCGAATTGGACGGGAGCCGCGCAGCGCCGAGGAGCCGCACAATGGCGTGATCTACTACGACCGGAAAAACGACAAGCTGCTGCCGGGCAGCACCGGCGCAGGCGACCGGCGGCTCCAGTCGTACGCCTATCTGGTGACCGTCAAGGACTACGGTTCGGGCGCGGATATGACGATTCCCAAGCCCGCCGGCTATAAGAGAGAGGATTACATTCATACGCCGGCCTGGAAGGAGTCGTGGGCGGTCACTTCCGGAAAGATGCCTAACGGCAAATACGAGCTGAACCAGCACCCACAAGGCGGCGATCTCCAGGAAGTCAACTATGGTTATCCAGAGGGAGATTACAATGAGCGGGCTCGGGTCGAGAAGCTCTACCAAGATCGCGGACTGGGATATTTGTACTACATTCAGACGGAACAGGGCCAGAAACAGATCGGCCTGCCTGACGACGAGTACCGGGACAGCGGAGGCTTCCCACCCCTGCTGTATGTGCGCGAAGGCCGACGGATCGTTGGCGAGCAGCTTCCGGTGGAGGCTGATATCGTTAAGACTAGGGACCGCGCTCATCCGGAAAGCATCGGGCTGGGAGACTATCCCATGGACTCGCACGCGGTCCGGGTGAAGACCGACTGGACGACTCCCGACATGGGCGAAGGAGAGTGGTGGCTCTACCAATACACGCCCCCGCACGAACTGCCCCTCGGGGTGATTGTGCCGAAATCGCTGGACAATGTGTTTGTAACGACCGCCGTCTCCTCGACACATGTCACATTTGGAACGTATCGAATGGAGCCGGTGCGTATGGCGTTCGGACAGGCGGCGGGCATCGGCGCTTACTACTGCATTTGGTATGGCCTGGCGGCTCGGGAGGTGCCCGCGCGTCAAATCCAGGATGAGCTTCTGCCACACTTCGCCAACCCTCACGGCGACTCGGGTGCGATTCTTACCTACTTTTCTGATCTCAAGGCGGACCATCCCCACTACTGGTTTATCCAGTACCTTGCGGCGCGGGGGTTTCGGACGGAGGGCGACACTTTTCGGCCCGAAGCGCCCACCACGCGGGGGGAACTGGCGCAATGGCTGACGCTGCTGGCAGCACGGATGGAAGAGTCGCAAATGGCGGGGAGCGGTCTGAAGGGTCGAGGGACTGCCGAGGCATCCATGACCTCAAAGGGGACGCCGCCGGCCGGTATGGCTGCCCTTGCGCGCCTTCGCAGCTCGGGTAGCCCGACTGACATCCTATCGCGGAAGGAGATAGCCGTCTGGCTGACGCAAATCCTCTCGCCGATGAAGGAGACGGGCCGATTCCGATTCAGCGACCTGGGAGCGGA
>JAYTEU010000019.1:0-6120 GCA_043734985.1 Chthonomonadaceae bacterium | reverse complement strand
TACGGTCGTGTTCCGCGGGAGTATACCGTTACGCTTGGAACGGCGATCCAGACCCTGTCGTCCATGCAGAGCCAGACGCGGGACCAGCATTGGCGCACTGCGGGACCACAGGGCGTGGCCGTCGGGATTTCGGACAGCCTCGGATACCAGCGGGCTGCGCCGAATCAGTCCGATCTGGCGTCGGTCTTCGGCCTCTCCGCGCCGCTCGTGACTGCCGGTATCCCGATTCAGTTCGTTCACCTCGATAATCTGGCAAACAATGACTCGGCCCTTGCGGGTGTAAAGCTGCTGCTGCTCTCCTACGATGCTCAGAAACCGGTTTCGGCCGCGATCCACGGCAAACTTGCAAAGTGGGTAGCCAACGGCGGAACTCTGATGCTCTTCGGCGGCGACGATGCCTACAATGCCGCGCAGGAGTGGTGGGGCGAGAATCCGACCTCCCACCTGCTCGCGTCACTCGGCTGGAACACAGCGCGCCGGTCAGTATCGGGCGGCCCGGCTAGGGAGCATCTTATCACGCAGACGGATTACACCGGGCACAAGGGCGAAAACAAGGGGACAGTCAGCGTCGACCTGTCTCCGCTGCTTAAGAAGAGCAGCTTCGCGGTGCTCCATTTCGCCGATACGCTGCCGGACGATGGCTGGGGACCGCTTGTGAGCCGCGTTGAGGCGGACGGGATTCGAGACGGCAAGCCGGTGCATATCGTCGCAAGACCGGGATCGCCGCAGGAGGCGGAACTGCTCGCGGCCGACGAGGGATCGCAGCTCAATCCGGCCGGCTTACGGTTTGCAGACGGTTATCACCGCTTCGCCTACGCCTTCCATTTCGACCGCGGAACATCGGCGACGTCGCGTATCGAGATCGCGAACCAGTGGCGCATCACGGGATCAAGTCAGTTGGGAGCCGACCATCAGTTCATGCGTGTACATCCCGGCTCCAGCCTGCCGGAAACGTGGCCCGTTCGCGCTGCGGAACGTATTGTCTCCTATCCGGATCCCGCCGCTCGGGCGCTCTATCGGGAACAGACCGCCCCCCGGCCCCCGACTTCGGGGGAGAGTGTGAATTCGCGGGAAACAGGCTTGACGGTTCTCAGCGAAAAGGCTTTCGGTAAAGGCAGGGTTGTCTACTGCGGCCTGCCCGCCGCCTGGTTCGGCAACAGGCCCGGCGGAGCGGCCCGGCTTCGCCAACTCGCGGGAAGCGCCTATGGGAAGGGTTGGTCGGAACCTGGCGCCCTCGATCTTCAACGCGGAGATTACCGTATCGCATGCGCCTTTGAGAAGCCGCTGCATCTTACCGGCCGCTTCGTTAATCTCCTCGATCCTGGTCTGCCGGTCGTAACGAATCCAGGCATTCCGACAGGCCGGTGGGGACTGTTCAAGGAGGCTGCGAGCGGACCGGTACTGGCCTGTTCGGCGTCCATCGACTGGCGCAGGGATACACCAACGGAACTGCGCTGCATCGTCACGCACGCAAAGGGTACCGAAGGGGTGATCCGCTTGGCAGCACACCCGCGCTCGGTCCACCTGATCGGCCCAGATGGCAAGGACCGACCTGTGACGGTAACGCCGGAGGGTAAAACGGCTCAGATTCGTTTCGCCAACGAACCTGACGGTCTTGGGCTGATTATTGATTGGAAGTAAGGACGCTAAACGAGGATAATGAGGATAATATGGAAACGCAAACCCCAACCACACTGACCCCCGCAGAGCATTCCCAGTTCGACAGCCTACAGCAAAAGCTGATTTCGCTTTGGACCTCGATCGGCCGAACGGACCCTGGCGGCCCGCTCGAAGACCATAACACGGTCGTAGTGGTACCCTCGATGTCGGTCGATTCGGATAATATGGCCGGCGCGGCGCTGCAGGCATACGAAGAGCGCTTTCTGTTTATGCTCTTTCTCCTTCGCCAGCCGAACCTTCGCCTGATCTACGTCACGGCCCAGGCCATCCAGCCCGCTACTATAGACTATTACTTGCAGTTGTTGCCCGGCCTTAGTATAAGCAACGCCCGTAAGCGATTGTTCCTCGTCTCCCCGCTCGACGGCTCGGCTCGCACGCTCACCCAAAAACTGCTGGAGCGCCCTCGCACGATCAGGCATATCCGCGCGTTGATTCCCGACCTCGACCGCGCCCACCTTGTGCCGTACAATACCACGGACCCCGAGAAGGAGTTGGCAATTCGGCTGGGCATCCCCATGTACGCCGCCGATCCCGACTTTTTCGCGTTCGGAACCAAGAGCGGCGGGCGGCGCATGTTCGCCGAGGAGGGCCTGCCGCATCCGCTCGGCGTCGAGAATTTGAGGAGCGTTGAGGATCTGGTTACCGCCATTGCGCAAATGCGCGCCGCGCAGAGTCCCGCGCCGAGCGTCGATGCCGAAGGTACTCCCCAACATCATGCGCCGGAGATGCGCCGCGTCATCGTCAAATTAAACGAAGGCGTCTCGGGGGAAGGCAACGCCGTCGTCAATATCGAGGGCTTGCCGCCTTCCGGCGATCCGCGGGAACGGGCAGAGATTACGGAGCGGCTGCATGGCATGCGCTTCGAGCTGGCCGGTATCTCTTTTGATTGGTACGCCCACAAACTGGAGGAGCGAGGCGGCATCGTCGAGGAGATGATTGAAGGCGAACAATTTACAAGCCCCAGCACTCAGCTCCGCGTCTCCCCACTGGGCGGCGTCGAGCAGCTCTCCACGCACGACCAGATGCTTGGCGGGCCAAGCGGCCAGAGTTACCTCGGCTGCCGCTTCCCGGCCAACGCCGAATATGCGCCCGCCATCATGCGCGAAGCCGCAAAGATCGGACGCCGCTTTGCGAAAGAGGGCATCGTCGGCCGCTTTGCGATTGACTTCGTGGCGGTCCGGGGGAAGGATGGGGCGTGGCGGGTCTACGCCATAGAGATCAATCTACGGAAAGGCGGGACGACGCATCCCTTCCTGACGCTCCAATACCTGACGGATGGCTCCTACGATCCCGAGCGCGCCGTATTCAAGACACAGCGCGGGGACGAAAAGTGCTACGTCGCCACCGACCATCTGCACTCGGAGGCCTATCGCACGTTCACGGCCGATGATCTCTTCGATATCGTCAGCCGCCACCGCCTGCACTTCAACCACGCCAGCCAGACCGGGATCGTCCTGCACATGGTCAGCGGCGTGGGCGAACTCGGGCAGCTTGGCTTCACCGCCATCGGCGACACCCACGAGAGTGCCAACGCGCTCTACAACCGCATGGTGGAAGTTCTGGATATCGAGGCCCGCAACGCGCTGCAATAGTCAACCTTTGTGTGCGTTACCGCCCGGCGGCAACCTTGATGCGTGCCGTTTGGCCGGGGAGAAGAGGCGGGGCGCCTAGGAGGCGAAATTTCACGCGGAAAGTCCGACCATCCGGCTCGGCGATGCGGGCGATTTCGCTGACCACGGCGCCGAACGTCTTGCCCGGAGCCGTATCCACGGAGACGGTGGCGCTCTGCCCGGCATGAAAAAGAGATAGGAGGCGCGCGGGCGCGAGCGCATCCACGCGAAGACCGGCGAGGGAAAGAACGGTAGCGAGCGGTGCGGAGGGCTGCGCCGTCTCGCCCATTCTGGCCTGGAGGTTGGTGACCATTCCCGCGATGGGACTGACAAGGCGCACCTGCGCCCTGGCCGCACGAGCGCCGGCGAGTCCCACCGCAGCCTGATCGAGCGCGGCCAGCGCCGCACGCACGTCCTGTTCGGCAACTAGGATCGTCTGGCGGCCCGCCTCCTGCGCGGTCTTCAAGCCATCCTTCGCCTGCTTGACTCCGGACTGCGCGGCGGCTACGTCCTGTTCGGCGACCGCCACGCGGTACGGCACGCCGCCGCTGCCTGCCTGCACACGCTCCAACTGCGCCTTTGCGGTGTCCAGGTCCGAAAGCGCTACACGCTGCTGAGAGCGGGCGCCTTCCAGATCGTAGCGAGAGACGCCGCCGACCTTGGACAGCTCTTCCAGGTCACGCACGGTATCTCGCACCCTGTCGTACCCTATCTGTGCCTTGCGCACACCCTCCGTCGCCGCGCGCACGTCGGATTTCTGTTCGTCCACGGCAGCCTGGCGCGCCAGCTCCGCCTGTTTCAGTTTCCCCTCGGCCTGCTTCAGCCCCGCGCGCGCCGTATCGGTGTCGGCGGCCGCTTTGACGCGTTGCGCACCCATCCCCGCCCTCGCGCGATCTACCTGGGCACGTGCCGCCGCCGCCCCGGCCCGGGAGGTGTGGACCTGCGTCGCAAATTCGGTCTCGTCCAGCTCCACCAGCATCTGGCCCGCGCGCACGCTCTCGCCTTCCCGCGCAAATACCTGCCGGATTCGAGCGGGCATCCGAACGCTGAGGGTGGCTTGAACCGGGGCGACCACGCTGCCAAGAAGCGCGGTTCGCGCGGGGTTGTTGTCTGGGTCGGGAGCGGGATTGGCGGCGGTTTGCGGGTGCGCGCCACGCGATGACGCTATGGACCGGTCGGCCGCAGCAGCAGAGGATCCCGATCCTTGAGCCTTGGAGTCGGATGCGGGCGCTCCTTCCCTGGGGGCCGGGGGGCGTCGCAGAACCCAGGCCAGCACCACAAGGCCGATTACCATGCCGACCACTGCCGCGATGCGGACTCTCGTCATGGCCGGCTCTCCGCACCCACGGGCATCGAAATGCCATTGAGAACATCGCCCTGCGCATATAGAAAGTCGGCGAACGCGGCATGCAGATCGTATAGCGCGATAAATTCGGCGGCGCGTGCGGCGCGCACCTCGCGCTGTGCCCCTTGCACTTCTATTACCGTACCGCGCCCCACTTCGTACGCCTTTACGGCGACCAGCGCGGTCGCCTCAAGCCCGGCGCGCTGCGTGCGGGCATAGGCGATTCGCGACTGCGCCGCGCGCATCTTGTCCCATGCCTGCAACACGTCCAGTTCGATCCCGCGTCCCGCATCTTCCAGCAGGGCGGCCAATCGGTCCGACTGCGCCTTCGCCTCGCGCGTATCCTGGCGGCTCTTCCCGCCGTCCACGATCGGCCAGCGCACTTCGATCGTCGCCGCATAGTAGTGTTCGTGCAGGAAGGCGCTTGGTGTCTGCTCCGTCACCTGGCCCCGCGCATTCACGCTGGGCCGGCTCTGAGCCCGGGCCAGTGAGATGCCGGCGCGCGCGGCTTGCAGGTTCTGCTCCAGCAGCAGCAGCTCAGGGCGGGCGCGAAGGGCGCGAGCGACGGCCTCCTCCGGCGACATCGGAATGGGCGGGGCAGCTTCGATCTCGACGACGGCGACCGTCGCTCGCAATCCGCGTCCGAGCAGGCGATTGAAGTTGAACTTTGCCAGCCCGGCGCCTCCTTCCGCCTGCGTCAGCCCGGATTGAGCTTCCGCGACCTGCGCCATAACGGTTTGGGCATCCACCGGCTTCGCCTGTCCGGCCGCGATCCGGCTGTCCACCAAACGCTGGTAACGCTGCGCCGCATCCACGCCGTCCCGCGCGGCGCGAACGCCCGCGTCGGAGCGAAGCACATCTATATACGCCTTGCGAACCGCCAGCGCAACGTCGAAAACGGCCTTGCGGAAATCGAGATCGGCGGCGGACAACTGAGCGGAATAACGATCGCGCGCGGCTTTGAACCCGGCGCGATAGAGAGGCTGCTCCAGGATTAAGTCGAGCCGGCCCACCGCTTCGGGCAGGACCGTAGTCAATCGGCCATCCGGCCGGGGGAAATCAACGCGCGGCCCCTGCGCGGTCCCCGACGCGACTGCCGTAACCGTTGGCCTGGCCACCGGCTTCTCTCGGTCCGCCTGCACGCGCGAAGTCTCCAAGACCGCATGGGCGGCGCGCACCAGAGGGCTGAGCCGAATCGCCTCGCGAACCCCTGTGTCCATGGTGAATGGCTCGCCTGACGTGCCGGCTGGCGTTTGTGCGCGTGCCTTCGGTGTGTAAATGCAGAGGTTGAGGGCGGTCAGGAGTAAGAGGAACAGGGCGAAGCGCGAGAATTCGTTCCTTACCGGGGGAGCGACGGCGCCCAGGGGTGTCCGACGGGTAAACCCTTCGCTGTAGGCCGCTGCGCGGCGTCCGCCGGGTACCCCCTGGGTGGGGCGGGATGCATTCGTGCCTGAAGGGCACACCACCGCACCCAGAGCACCCCAT
>JAYTEU010000018.1:0-1521 GCA_043734985.1 Chthonomonadaceae bacterium | reverse complement strand
GCGTGAAACTGCCGATGTTGCGGTCCGAGCCTACCTTGGACCACATCGCGCGCGGCATCCATTGGGGCAGGCGCAGCGGAGCGTGTGAAAGAGCATTGGGGTCTTCGGATTTTGAGAATCGGATCTCATTCAGGCAGTTGACGATCGGCACGCCCCTCCATATGCTCCCAATCGCAATGAGTTTGCGGACATCCTGCCGGTATTGCGTTCGCGGAGTGAGATCGAGCGTCCGTCCGCCCGCTCCGGGCAGGACATACTCGCTCTGGTATCGTGGCCACGACAGGTCTTGAGCGCTTGCACGCGATCCGGAGAGGTACCATCGGGCGATGAGGCCGCCGTAACTCCAGCCGATTAGATCGACCCGCCGACAGGCGAGCCGCACCGGCTTGCCTGCCTTATTGTCCGGGTCGTGGTAGGCAAACGGCTTCGGCGTGGTCTTCGGTCGCCCGTAATCGATCGCCGGAAGTGGCTCGCCGGTAAGGACTCGCTTTCGCACGGTATCGATATGCCGCGCCAAAAGAGCCGCCCCGATCTCGACGGGACCGCTTCCGTAATAGAGGTAAAACGGGTAGCGATTGCGGTCGCGGAAGTTCACTCCCTCATAGGCAGCCGGCGCGAAGTGATCCAGGGCCGAAGCGGGGATTTCCAGGCGTTTGCCGTCGCGGCCCTGGATGCGAGCCGTCGCGCGCACCATGGCGATCCAGCAGTCCGGACCCCGATTGATGCCGTGCACCATAACGACCGGCGTCCGGGCCAGTACGATCCGCTTCGGCGCCAAGACCGCGGCGGGCCCCTCGTGTGAACGGCCGCTGACCTTCAGCATTACGATCCGCGTTGCGGGACCGTCGACGTCTCGAAGCCCGCGCGGCTCCTGCCTTCGGTTGTATTCGTCCGGGGGGTAGTAGAAGAGACGGCCTTTCTCCGCCTCCGTCGTTCCCACGTTGTTCCGTCCGTCCGCGTCCACGGCGCTGCCATCCGGACTGCAAACCGTGACGAAAACATCCTGCGCCGAAATCCCGGCCGGAAGCCGAACCTCCAGGCGGTCCCTCTGCTCGATGGGTGTCCCGCGCAGGTTGTCGCATGCGATTCCGTCCACGGGGATCGCAGCGCCGTTCTCCCCCTCCATCGTCAGATCGACAGCAGCGCCATCGTTCCCCGCGAAAGAGGTTGGCGCGGCGTTCGGCAAAGGCGCAATAACCAGGGCAAACAGTACCAGAGCCGCGCGCAACCGCATAATAGTGATCTCCTGGAGCCCCCTATAGGGCGCGCATCGCATTGAATAGTGTACGAGCCGCACATCGTTTCTATCGCCTGCACGTGCCCTTTTGCCTAAAGAGTTCAACCCTTGTACATGGATTTTCGCAAATTGGCACCGAGTGGTCGACGGAATGAACCCGGATTATTCACGTACAGATCAAATCGCTTGCAGTGCGCATGTTGGCGCGGCTACGGTGCTATAATCACCTACAAACTACCGGCCGAACAAAGTAGAAAGCGAGACCACTTGCGACCGCCTTTCCA
>JAYTEU010000017.1:0-3522 GCA_043734985.1 Chthonomonadaceae bacterium | reverse complement strand
TCCGCCAATGGAACGATCAGCGGTCCCACGTTCAATTCCAACACCGGCCGCACCGAGTACAGCTACACCCCTGCAGCCACCAAGACGGGAACGTTCACTGTCCGTGCAACAGGCACCGTGGACGTCTGCAAAACCGCGACATTCACGGTAACGGTTACGCCCTAAGACGGCCGCCCAGGACACAAGACAAAGCTCCTGTAAGACCCGCGAACAGCAGGTCTTACAGGAGGTAAAGAAGTTGTAATTGGGAATCTTTAAGACTGGCCGAATATCAGAACCGGGTTCCGATGCCAATTCCGAAGCGATGCCCGTCCAACCCCTTGTCCTGCAAATACCAGTAGGACATGCTCAGGTTCAAATTGCGGGCGATCGAGGTTTCGGCCTGCAAATACCCGCTGAAACTAGTGGTGCTCACAACCGCGGGATCCTCAAAGATGCCGAGCGCCGCTTCGAAGCGTATTCCGCGCTGCGGACCAGACTTGCCAAGGTTGAAATGGTAGAGAAGGTACGCGTCGATCGGATTTCCGCCACCGTTAGTGGACCCAAGAATGCCGATGTGCGCGCCCCAGTTCGGGGTGAAGAAGTACTTACCGTGAACTTCGAAAATATCCGCTCCATCGCGCACCCAGGCCCACGCTCCCAGTTGGTAACTGCCTCGGCGGGTGGCGGCGCTGTAGTCGGCAGCGATGAGCGTACCCACCAGAGTAGTGCTGAAGTTCCCGGGACCGTTGACAACAAAGGGAGACACAGGATAGAGCGTGACGCCGATGTGTTTTGGTTTCGCGGTGGAATCCGTTCCCTGGCTGGTGACCGCGATACTGCTGAACTGCGCCTGTGCCGGGATACTGTACACCAGTCCGCACAATACGGCTGCCCAGGGCGCCACCCGGTAACCGTTCATCATCGTTGAGCCTCCTGCATCTATGGAGAGATGCGCGAGAGAGTTCAGTCGGCCGATTTCCTTACGCATCGTACAAAGCGTCAGGACGCCCACTGCAAAAAGATATTGTTGACAAAGGGCCGTTAACGAGCATTGTGACGACCATAATGCCACGCGGCATTATAACACGCAGTAGGAACGTTGCGCAACATCGGCCAGGAATTGTTTGGAGTAACACCCGGTATACAGGGTAAGTGTTCGGTGATTTGGAGCAAGTATGTCTAGATCGTCCCGTTTGGCCGGAGTCCTGTGCTCCCTTGCAGCAGCAGCCATTCTGCAATTCCCCTTGGACGCTTCGGCCCAGACCGAAAAGATACTCCTCCGCGTGGAGCCGGGAGGCCACACGGCAGCAGCCCGGAAGATCGTATTCGCCTCCCGGAACGGAGAGCTGATCTCCGTGGGCGCGGATAAAGCCGTGCGGGTATGGGATGCCGAGAGCGGTAAGCAGACCCGCACCCTGCGGGCGTTCGCCGGAGCGGGGCAGGCCGGCGAACTCTATGCGGCCTCGCTCAGCCCCGATGAACGCCGGCTCGCCATCGGCGGGGCGGATGAGCTGATGCTCAGCCAGGACGCCGGGGCGATCGACAGGGCCGGCAAAGGCTGTGATATTCGAATCTTCGACATGGCCAGTCACACCATTCTGCGCCCCGTCCTCACCGGGCACGCCAGGGCGATCACCGCGCTCGCCTACTTCTCAAACGATGTTCTCGCGTCCGCCAGCGCCGACGGTACGGCGCGCATCTGGAACCCCAATACGGGAAGCTCGCGAATTCTGAAACATGGAGCCTACCTGTATGATGTTGCCTTCAGTCCGGACGGCAGGCAAGTCGCCACGGCCGGCGCGGACGGTTTGGTCCAAATATGGGAGGCCCAATCCGGCAGGAAGGCCCGCAGCGTAAACTGCAAGTCGGAAGCGAAGTGTTTGGCCTGGTCCCCCGACGGCGCCACACTGGCGATCGGAACGGGCAGCCGCCGCATAATACTTGCTGACCCGAATACGGGCAAGCAGATCGACACGCTTTCTCAGACCGACGATCCTACCTGTCTGACCTTCAGCCGGAATGGATCGCAGCTCCTGAGCGGGAGCGGGGAGCATCGTGCCCAGGCAGATCGAAGAGTGCGCCTCTGGTCGGTGGCGGATAGGAGACTTGTGCGTGAATTCCCCAAACAGGGCGAATGCGCAGGTGTCGTCTTCTCCGTCGCATTCTCGCCCGACAATGCCGGCATTATCGCCGCCGGCGATGCCTCCGGCGCGATCTACCTCTGGGATTTGGCCTCCGGTAACCTCAAGACGACGCTCAAGGGAACCGGCTCCAGCTTCTATTCCGTCGCCTGGTCACCCGACGGCAAAAAGCTTGGCTGGGGCAAATCGCCCGGTGATGGAAACAATCCCGCTCCCCTCGAACAGGTCTTCGATCTGGCGGCGATGCGGCCCCGGCCAAACCAACCACCCGGCGCCGACTGGCTTCGCGCAAAGCATGCTGTCGCAGCCAGGACGCTTGAAATCGTCGCCGACAGGAGATCGCCGCAGAAGCTGTCGGTCGTGATCTCCGGGGGGCGAGGCCCGGTGACGATAGAGCACAGAGACCTGGAAGACGATACTGACGACGTGATCTGCGCGAGCTTCGTTGGAGAGGACCGCGTTGCGGTGGGCACAAACTTCCGGTGGCACCTTTTCGCTATTACCGGAAACAAGCCGCGCCGGATAAAAACCTACGTGGGCCACGACGGCCCGATCCAGGACCTCGCGCCTTCACCGGATGGCCGCTTCGTGGCGACAGCCTCTCAAGACCAGACCGTTCGGATCTGGAGCTTGAGCGACAAGGGCCGCCTCATCGGGATAACGACGAATGCCGTGGAGCCGCTTGTATCGGTGTTCAGTGGCAGCGACGACGCGTGGATCGCCTGGACGCAGCCGGGATTTTACACCTGTTCGCCGACGGGAGACGATATCATCGGGTGGCAGGAGAACCATGGCCGGGGCGACGCGGCCGATTTTCATCCCGCGGTAAGGTTCAGCAAGACCTTCTATCGGCCGGATGTGGTATCTAAGGTGCTTGCGACGGTCGACGTGAAAACGGCGTTGAAAGTGGCGGACACGCAGCAGGGCAGACCGCCAACAGATCCTGACACCACAATTGTGGCGCACATTCCGAAATTGCCGGTGGTAAAGATTGTGAAGATCGATCCGCCCGCCATGCAAAAAGCCGATGGATCTTGGACCACTGACAAGCCGGAGGCGATCGTGCATGTGCAAATAACCCATCCACGACCGGAGACCGTAAGGCTCAGCGGCGGCTTTTCGATACGGCCGGTGAGTGAAGCGGGAGTTCGCAATGTGATGATCGGGGAGCCACAGGCAGGAGGGCGGGATGTGACCCTGCGGGTTCCCCTGCGACTCTCCGTTCTAAATACTATTCGTATCACGGGAGCCGGCGCCGACGGGTCACAATGCGAGCCGGACGAGGTATCGATTTTCTGCACCGCCCTGCCGCCGCCGGATTTCAACCTACTTCCCAAGCTCTATGTGTTGTCCATTGGCGTGACAAAATTCCGGAGCCCCGTGATGACGCAATACCCAC
>JAYTEU010000016.1:0-3559 GCA_043734985.1 Chthonomonadaceae bacterium | reverse complement strand
ACGCTCGCAGCCACCGGGATCGTGACGGTGTATCCAGCGGGTTCGTCCGGCACACACACCTTCGGGCTGACGACGAAAGACTTCCAGGTCATCCTGGTTGGCGGTGGCGGCGGAGGCGGGGGCGGAGCGTCGGCTCCGGCGGCCAACACCGGGTCTGGTGGTGGCCATCGCGTTCTCAACGGGCTGGGCGGCCCAGCGGATCACGGAGTAGCGTACATCCTCCGGATCCCAATTCGGATCTTCTTTTTCGGTCGGAGCGTCCTTGGCAACGATGGCATGGGAGAATCCGGCCTGCTCGAAGCACGGGTTCCAGGCCTCTACCGCCTTCTTCATGTAGGAGCGCCACTGCTCGGGAACTTCGCGGCTGATATAGTAGACGATTGGCTTGACGGGATCGGATACCTTCGCGCTCGGATCCTTCTTCTCCAGGCGATAGCGCGCAACAAACTCGCGCTCCTTCACTCGATTCTCATTGGTCCCGTAGTCGTCGAACCCGACAGTAAAGTAGCCGACACGGGAATCGAAGTAGCGGCCGGACATGGCTTTTTCAGGCAGGAGCACCAGGCTGTGGTGCACGGTGGTGGTCACGGCGCCGCCGCGATTGTAGGTGACTACGGCGCGCGCCTCAATGTTGGTCGGGAACGACTTAATGCGCTCCAGGTACGAGCGAGTCGGGTCCGCGCCGGCTCCGCCCGGCACGGGCGCTGCGTCTCCTGCATAGAGACGCGTTACGTCGATAACCGCCGATTTGTTCTCGCCCTCGGCCTCGACCGGGAAGATCATAATGATTGGAGGGACGTTGGTCGCATCTACAGCTTTCTGTATCGCGGTCTTGCCGTCGCCCCGCGCGGCGTAGGATACGGCGCGCACGTAAATGGTGTTGTTGCGCCGCGTCCATCGAATTACCTTCTCACCGACGTGCGTGCCGCCATATCCGTTGCCGGAGCCGGTCTGCGCGATCTCGGTCTGCCAAAGCATGTCCTTATCGTACATTGCCGTGGGGATTTCAAACAGCACCTTCTCATCAATGCGGTGCACCGTGAAGAGGCCCTTGTCCGATTTGGCTTCCGCCGTAACGACATCTTTGTAAGGCTTTGGCGTACCGGGCTTGACTGGAGGAGTGGGCTTCGCGTCGGCGGGCTTGGCATCTGCGGGCTTCTGGCCGGGTGCTGGCGTGGGCAGAGCGGGCTTGGGAGTTTGTGGCGCGGGGGGCTGCGGTGTTGGCGTCTGGGCTAAAACTCCCGTCGTCATGCAAAGCGCGAGCGTCAGCAGTACACCCGTACGGGCGTATGAAAGCGTGGATATCAAGATCAACCTCCTACAGATCAAGTCAGTGAGATAGGGGGATAATAGCTGCAAGGCTTGTCGGCGCTCTCTGCGTAGAGTGCGTTAATTACGTTATACCACATTAGTATCGGCGGCTTCGGACCGGCTATTTACGCACAGTTTCGGGAGGATCGGCACACGAGCAGCATCGTTCGTGCATCCGCACCGGCGAACCATAGTGCGACCGGCTGCATACAGTCCGTCGACTGCGTGGCGGCGGACTGTTGAGATCGCTCACTCAGATACCGAGCGTCTGCCCGCCGTCCACCAGCAGGGTCTGGCCGGTGATATAGCTGCCTGATTCGGAGGCCAGGAAGACGACCGCATTGGCAAGCTCTTCGGGTCTGCCGAGCCTGCCGATGGGGATCTTCTGCTCCGCCTGCTTTCGAGCCTCGTCGAAGGATATCCCCTGCAGATCGGCGTTGCGCTGATGCAGGTGCTTCAGTCGGTCCGTGTCGTAGGAGCCGGGCGCAACGTTGTTGCACGTTATTCCATACGGGGCAAACTCCAGCGATAGCGTCTTGAGAAGGCCCAAGATACCCGCGCGGAAGGTATTGGATAGAAGCAGGCCCGGTATCGGCTGCCTTGCCGAGGTTGACGTTATTACAATGATCCGCCCCCAATTCGCGGCCTTCATGTGGGGCAGTCCCGCCCGGATCATTCGGACCGCCGCATACAGCGTAGAGTCCAGGCCCGCCTGCCACTGTTCCGGCGTCAGAGTCTCGAAGGTTCCCGCAGGAGGCCCGCCGCTGTTCGGCACGAGGATGTGCAGCGCGCCGAAATGTTCGGCGGCAGCGGCGACTACCCGCTCGGCATCTTCCGGCTTCGTCACGTCCGCGACCAGCGGCAGGACCTGCGCACCGGTCTCGTCCGCAATGCGGTTGGCCGCTTCCTGAATATCCGCCTCGGTGCGCGAACAGATTGCGATCTTTGCGCCTTCGCGCGCCAGTCCGAGCGCGGAAGCGTAGCCGAGCCCTTTGCTCGCGGCCGCCACAAGCGCGACCTTATCTTTTAGACCAAAGTCCAATTTTTTTGTCTCCCTTTTTGTCCAACGCCGTCCCTACAAACCGTTCGTGTTGCGCCAACGGTTTTCTATGGAGTACACTGCTCGCAAACCGCTTATGGAGAAATACGAATGATTATGCCGCGATATCGCGTTTCGATGGCCGCGATTTTCTTTATTACTGCTATTTGTTCGCTTGCCGGCGCGCAGCAGGCGCCGTTTGCACTTCCGCCGCCTGCGGACACGACTGAAGCGCTCCGGCTTTCATTCTATACCTACGACCGAAACATGCCGCTTAACGCGCATTTGAAGCCTCTGGATGAGACTGCGGACCATACGCGCTACTCGCTGACGTACAGCAGTGTGCACGATCAAGTTGTGACGGCGATACTTTCGCTGCCGAAGCGGTTTCCCTCGTCTTTTCCCGCCGTACTGCTGATGCACGGCTCCGGGGGGCACAAGGACTCCGATTATATTAAAGCGGCCAGCTTTATGCTGACCTCGCAAGGCTATGCCACGATCTCGGTCGACTCACAGTATCGTGGCGACAGGAAGCGAGCGGACGTTACCGGCGAGCTACTCAATCCAGACTCCTTCCGAATGCGCGATGCCTGGGTCCAAACGGTAGTAGATCTGCGCCGAGCGGTGGATTACCTTGCAAGTCGAAGCGACATCGACTCGTCGAAAATCGGATATCTGGGCTTCAGCATGGGCGGCATGCTTGGCGCTTGCCTGGGCGGCGTCGAGTCGCGCGTTAGCTGCTTTCTGCTGGCAGTGCCGGGGGGCGGACTGGTGAAGATCGCGCAGGAGATCGACAAACACCCGGCCTTGAAAGTCTACTGGCCGGTGACGCTGACGCCTGAAGTCATGAAGCGCGTCGAGGAGTTTGCGCTCGTTTGCGACCCGATCCACTTCGTCGGTAAGATCCTGCCGCGCCCCCTGCTGATCATTGTCGCCAACCACGACGAGCTGATCCCCCCGGAGGCCTCGCAGATGCTAATCGACGCGGCCCACGCCAAAGAGCCCGGGCAGGTAAAGCGTATGGACACCGGCCACGTCCTGACACCCGCCGTCATCTTCGACGTCCGCAAGTTCTTCACGGACCAGCTTGGTAAGCGCGCCGCGTTGTCTGCCGCGCGGTCAGAAACTACGAAATAACAGCCCGGATTGTTTAGTCAGGTTATAGTCTTCCTGCTGGAGGTTGATGGAATAGTTTCGCCCTTTGTAGAT
>JAYTEU010000015.1:0-21345 GCA_043734985.1 Chthonomonadaceae bacterium | reverse complement strand
AGCGACAATAACGATATGACGTCGTCTGTTGGGCTTTACGGCGATCCTGCCGTCGCCGACTTCGGGTGAAGCAGATCGCGCGGTTATGTCCGAACCAGCAATATCCAATAGAGAGCTCCAGGGCGGCATAGAAACATTGAACGATAGCCCTATTATACCTTTTTATACCTTCCTCGATTTCGCCGTGCCGCCTTCCGTGAGCATTGTCACGAATCGCATTCCGCGCTAAGAGTGTGTATAAAGCGCTGAATTCGCCCCCCTGGCCCCCAATTCTGGGGGAATCGGCTGGCGAAAGGTGCAACAACTCCCCCAGAATTGGGGGTCGGGGGGCGCTTTTTGCACACACTCTAAGGGACGCAGACGCGAGAATCCTGGAGAATTGCGCGCGGGCGAAGGTAAAATGCAGGGACTTAGGCAGCCCCGCGTCTGGCAGTTACGGCAAACGGCGGTGCGCCCGCGAAACCGTGGGGTGCGTTCCAGCGTAGGTGTTATAATATCGAGATGAGACGCATCGCGTGCCTCATGACGTGCGCTTTATTAGGGCGCGCTGCGAATTGACGCCGGCAGAACGGTCAAGCAGGCAGTGCTGCGGCTCGATAACCAAATGTGCCTGGCCGTGCCACCGTACGGACCACGGGGGAGCTATTCAATGATAAACACGTCGGAAGAGAAGACGCGCTCTAAGACAGCGAAGGAAGCCGGGGCCCGCTCGAAGCAGCGCGCGGAGCAGGCACAGATCGTTTCCGGCCTCCAGGAGCTATTGGAGGCGGACGAGCAGCTCCTCGGCTTCACCCGTGGCCTGATAGCCGGCGGCCTCCGCGGCAAGCTCACCGTCGGTTTCGAGGCGCTGTTCGCCCCGTACGTGAACATTGGCCTCACGGAACGGCGCGTCGTGCTTCAGCATGTACAGCCGGAGAGCGGCAAGCCAAACGATATACTTCCGCACTCCTTTCCGTTAAGCGAGCTGCAATCGGTATCGTTCAGTGATATCGAGACTTTTGGCGGGGAGCCGGCGGGCCGTCTAAATCTGCGGCTGTTCAACGACCAGCACTTCCGCCTACGATTTCAAGGCATCGCGAACGTAGAGAACGCCCAGTCGATTTCCGAGGTGTTTGGTTCGCTGACTTCGACGCGACAGAAAGCGCGCACTTCTCCCACGCAGAGCCTGTGTCCGCACTGCGACCAGGTTCTCGACCGCGTTTCTCGCTTCTGCCCCTATTGCGGCAATACTCTGGAATCCATGGACCTGCCTATGAAAACAGCCGCCACGGTGGCTCAGCCGGACGTCGCGGTCGCCGCCGAAGCGCAGCCGACGGCGGAGGCCGGAGACGAGCCGCAGAGCGCCGCTGCCGTAGAGGATTGCTCCGTCGCCGAAGACGTCTCTCAGAACGCTGAAACCACAAGCGGAAGCGAGACCGACGAGCATGTAGGCGAGGATATGCACGGCCGGCCATCCAGAACGTGGGCTTCCGAGACGCCTCCCAGCGAGAACATCGTCGATGAAGGCCATCCGGAAGGGACTACCGAGGGCCACGAAACGCCCGCCGCCACGCCGCCGCACGACAGCGTTGAAGTAGAAGGAGACCGCCCACAATGACCGCCGCCCCCAGCATCGCATTGCCGCCGCGCGTACGATTTCCGGGTCTTTCCAGCTCAGCGATCGAGCACCCGGCGGACAGGGCAGCGCTCGAGGCGCTTCGGCGCACTCCCGGGCTCGACAGGCTGCTCCGCTGGCTCTCGGACGTTGGCGCCGAGCGATACGTACGCATCATGTTCACGGGCGATAGCCTGCGCGTATCGCCGCGTCAGTGTTCACGGCTTTACAACGACCTGCGCGAAGCGTGCTCTATTCTCGATGTCAAAGAGCCGGAGTTTTATCTGGTCCAGGACCCCTATCCCAACGCCTTTGCGTTCGGAATGCGCCGCCACACGCTTGTGATGAGCACTTCCCTTGTAGATTTGCTGACTGAGTCGGAGCGGCTGGAAGTGATCGGGCATGAGCTTGGCCATATCAAGGCGGAGCATATGCTCTACCGAACGATGGCGATCCTGCTTGCGACGGTCCTGCGTGAGATGGCAGGGTTTCTATCGGTGCCGGGAGCGATCATGACTCAGGCGCTGGTTTATGCGCTCTATGCCTGGTTCCGCAAGTCCGAACTGACAGCGGACCGTGCCGGCCTCCTCGTCGCACAAGACGCAGACATCTGTATTTCGGGGCTATTGAAGCTCGTCGCGGGCTCGCACAAGCTCGTCGATGATCTGAATGTCGAAGAGTTTACGAAGCAGGCCGACCTGTTCGAGGACATGGATGAGGATTTCCTGTCGCTCTATTACAAGTTCACGATGCTTCGCTATCAGACCCACCCGTTCCCCGCCCTACGGGCGAGAGAGATTAAGGAGTGGTCGCAGAGCGAAGAGTACCGCCGACTTCTTAGAGGCGACTACCCGCGGATGGATACGGATGCCGGAAAACGAACGTGCAGCCTCTGCCACGAAGTCGTGACGAACGTGACGTTCCAGTTTTGCCCGGAGTGCGGCGCCCCGCTCGACCCCGTGATGAGCAACGGCTCCGCGCACACGAGAAGGTAACCGGACCCGGCAGGTGGCGCCGGGAGCAGGCGCCAGGGCGCGGCGCACGGGCCGGCAAAACGAATCGACGGCCCGCACGGCGCGCTTACATGACGGCCCGATCGTCCGGCGCATTGCTGCGGGCATGCAGGTCGCCCGAGATATATTCGCGCGTCGGATAGTCCAGTTCCGGCGCGCGATCTACGGCCTGAGTCCGGTGCGCCATGTCCAGCAGCTTTACGATTCGGATCGCGGTCGACGGGATAAGGATCATCTCCCCGTTGTCCTTAACTAGTTGAATCCATCCATCCGCAACGCGCAGCAGGGTTCCGGTGTCGGACTTCTCCTCGTTTCCGGCCAGCGTCACCGCAGTGATATGCTGACCCCGAAACCCATCCAGCCAATTCGTTTCCATGGTTTGCTCCTTCATTTGCGTATACTTCCTGACTCCTGCTCCCCGGCATGGCGTAACAGAGGCTGCGCTCCGCTATCCGCGCCCACCATCCGATCTATATTCTCTCTCGATCGACTATCTGACAACCAACGGACGCATAAACGAGGGAGCAAGTTCCCCGACTACAGCATTGCGTCCGAGCAAATCAGGGAACCTGCTGCGATTCCGGCGCGTCCTGCCCATGGGTATCAGCCCAAGGACAATTTCGATCGCAGGCAACCAGAGCCGGCGGAAAGCGAGCAGTCGAAAATGGCACGATCCATATATGCAACATTTACAACTGAAAAAGATGCGGAGCGAGCAACAGGAGCTCTGCTGGACCATGGAGTGGCCGCCGAGGATGTTAGCTTCGTGATTTCGGATCCGCTCACGCATCCGACCCTCTTTCACCCGGATGCAGATTCGGCGGCTAGTCTATCCTCCGCCGCGCCGGTGGACGCAGTCGCTCCCACCTCACGAGCGCTTCCCGGCACTTTCGAGACGGGCCGGCCCTTGAGCGTGCAATCTCCTGCTTACGGGGTGGCCAACGAGGCGCCGGTTATTGCCCGGCTGCCGGCGGCGGTCGCGAGTGCCGTCGGAACGCCCGCAGAGTCGTACTATAGCAGGCAGGCGCCGCTCGGTTCACCCGTCAGGGCTACTACGATGGCTCCAAACACTCCGCAGGAGACCGTAGAGCACGAATCACGTCCGCATATTGTCGATATGGAGAGCGACCGTCCCGATGCCGCGGACGGAATCAGCACGACTACCGCGGGCGATGCCGCCAAAGGCGCGGCCGGCGGCGCGGGCATAGGAGTGGGACTGGGGATTCTGCTCGGTATAGCAGCCGTGATGATCCCCGGGATTGGTCTCGTAGCGGGCGCGGGCGCCCTGGTTGCCGGGCTTGCCGCCGCGACCGGGGTTGCCGGCGGAATTGCGGGCGGTGCATACGGGTACCTTGCCGACTTGGGTCTGCCCGCGCACAATGCGAAGCTGATCGGCGACCACCTGATCTCTGGTGGCGTAGTGCTGCACGTTGAGGTTTCGGGAAGGGTCTCGGACGACGAAATCATGCGCCTCTTGACCAAGTATGGAGCCACATCGGCACAGGGGTTCTAACGGGCGGATGTGCGATGCAAGATTAAGCCGCTTCCGATCTTCTCGGAGTGAAAGATCAGAAGCGGCTTTCTATGCGATTCACGTCCGGTCCGAGCGCTGAGCGCCTACGGGGTCACGTGGACTTTGAAGGTCGTCCTGACCTGAGGCTTGAGTTTATATAGGTCGGAAACGGTGACTGTAACGATGAAGTCCGTGGATTTACCCAAATCGTCGACGGAAGCCTTCCGGAACGAGTGCGTGATGTTCCGGCCCTGCGTCTCATCCTGAATGCCGTCCGCCGCGTCCCAATCCCAGGAGTAGACCAGCGGCGTAATTCCGGAGGTAGCGGTGGCTACATATTGGTAGCGCGCAAGCCGCTGAACGGTTTTGTCGTTGATAGGCTCGAGCATTATTCGGGATGAATCCTCGACTACTCCGACACTACCTATGTTGAGAGTCGCGGGCGCGTCTCCAAAAATCCGGATGGACTGGATCTGCGAGTCCTCGGCGACAAGATTGGGGACCGAGGAGAGCGGGATTGCCAGCATTTTCCAGCCATTCTCTTCGACCGCGTTAGCAATCGGGAGCAATGTCTCCAGCGTCTTACCCTGAGTCGTCACCATGACAAGGCGGATATTCTCCAGCTTTCGGCCTTTTTGCGCCTGAACCTGACCGCCGCCCGGCATGCCCTTGCCGGACTGGCCGCCCTGACCACCACTTGCACCAAAACCAGGGGGCGCCGGCATGCCACCCCTGCCGCCAAAGCCTGTAAACCCGCTATCTGAGCCTCCGCCTCCGGTACTTGTATTCGTGGCGGGAAGCTGCACGGCAACCGTCAGGTAGTTGAATTTGCCGGAAATAAACGGCCCAAGGTTGACCGGCTTCAAGAAATTGAGACTGCCACCCTGATACATTCCGTGGGTCGTCAGCTTCAGTGATTCAGTACCGCTTAGAATTTTGCCGGTATCTTCGTCGACCGTGCCGCTGCCCCAATTGCCCAGAGTGAGTCCTGACGTCTGGAGAGAGTCGCCGCGGTAGATCACAAGCGTCGCGGGGAGTTTAGGCGCTTTCGCCTGCTTCGCCTGGCCAAGCACGCCGGTTGAAGTCAATATTAGAATCCCAGCGGCGGCTGAAAATCTGACTGCGCCGGACCAACGGGTCGGGGATTTACTCACAGGACTAACGGAGTTCATAACCGGGTTCCTCCTACTGCTGCAAATGCGTTCGATATGGCGGCAATTGTATCCGCTTTATGGAGCTAGCGCGTCCTGTTGCGGGGTCGATCTCTAGAAGCACGGCGCAAAGCTGCGCATCATCGTCGGACACCTCAAATCGGGCGGGGAGCCCGCTTAGAAACTTGGGAATCACTATGTCGCGTCGCATGCCGATGATGGAATCCATCGGCCCGGTCATTCCCACGTCTGAAAGGTACGCGGTGCCGTTAGGCAGGATGCGCTCGTCGGCGGTCTGGACGTGTGTATGCGTGCCGATGACGGCGCTAACTCGGCCATCCACATACCAACCAAACGCCTGTTTTTCGGACGTAGCCTCCGCGTGAAAGTCTACCACAATTACGTTCGTCTGTCCCTGAAGTTCGCCGAGAATGGCGTCCACGGCGCGAAATGGATCGTCCACCTGCTCCATGAAGGTACGTCCCTGAAGCGAGATAACGCCCACCGGTCCGGCGGGACTGTTAAAGACTCCGTAGCCGCGGCCGGGAGCCCCGGGAGGATAGTTCGCGGGCCGGAGCAGCCTGGGTTCGCTGTCGAGTGTCGGATAGATTTCCCGCTTGCCCCAGGCATGATTGCCCAAAGTAAGCACCTGGACGTTACCGCGCTGGAGCAGCGATGCGACGATGTCCGGCGTGATGCCGATTCCCGCGGCGGAATTCTCCCCGTTTACTATTACAAAGTCAACCTGATGTTCGTAGCGCAGGGTCGGAACCCGGTCGAGCGTGGCTTCGCGCCCTCTCTTACCGACGACGTCGCCGACCATAAGTATACGCATCGTACCGTGCTTTTCTTTCTAGCGCGTTTATTGGACGTCAGCGTCGTCGAAAACGTTACCGCGTACGGCGCCTTTTCCGGCAGTTCCTATTTTGCGTAATCTACGGCGCGCGTTTCACGGATCACGGTGACTTTGATCTGTCCCGGATACTCCATTTCGTCTTCAATGCGCTTCGCCATATCCCTAGCAAGGCGCATGGCTTCCAAATCGTCGATCTGCTCCGGCTTAACGATAACGCGAATCTCACGACCGGCCTGGACTGCGAATGTCTTCTCGACTCCCGGGAACGCCTCTCCTATCTCTTCGAGCTTCTTCAGGCGCTTGACATAGGTCTCCAGGGTCTCTCGGCGGGCGCCGGGGCGCGCGGCGGATATCTGGTCACCACAGATAACGAGAATAGCCTCTACGGTCGAGGGATCGACATCGTGGTGGTGCGCTTCCGCGGCGTGGACGACAGCCTCCGGCTCACGATACCGCCGGAGCAGGTCGCCGGTCAGCAGCGCGTGAGGCCTTCCTTCCAGCTCGAAGTCTACCGACTTGCCAAGATCGTGCAGCAGCCCGGCCCGACGCGCCACCGCCACATCCGCGCCCACTTCCGCTGCTATCATCGCTGCGATATGCGACACTTCAATGGAGTGGTTCAGCACGTTCTGCCCGTAGGATGTTCGGTACTTCATCCTGCCAAGCAGATGCACTATTTCCGGCGCGAGCCCAGTAAGGCCGGTTTCGAGCACCGCGCGCTCGCCTGCCTCACGAATTCGATCGTCGACCTCGGATTGAGCCTTCTTGATGAGCTCTTCGATGCGTCCGGGATGAATTCGGCCATCGATGATTAGGTTCGTCAGCGCGATTCTGGCAATTTCGCGGCGTATCGGATCGAACCCGGAGAGGACGACGGCCTCGGGTGTATCGTCGATGATCAGATCGATCCCGGTCATCGTCTCGAACGCCCGGATATTGCGTCCCTCTCGGCCGATGATGCGGCCCTTCATCTCGTCGTTCGGAAGCGGCACGACGGAGACAGTGGTCTCGGACGTTTGATCCACCGAACAGCGCTGAATAATATCGGTCACGATCTGGCGTGCCTTGCGCTCACCGTCGCGCCGTGCCGTGTCCTCAATCTCCCGCATTAGCTTGGCGGCTTCGTGCCTGCTGTCGTCTTCAACCGCCTTGAGGAAGAGCGCCCGTGCTTCTTCCCGTGATAGGCCTGCGAGGTGCTGCAATTTGTCCCGCTGCTGGAGAAGAAGGCTTTCGGTCTCCTGCTTTGCGGCAATAATCGCAGCATCTCGCTCCTGCAATTGGCGATCGCGGCCCTCCATGAGCTCGACGCGCCGTTCCAGAGTCTCTTCCTTTTGTGCCAGTCTTCGCTCTAACCTCTGAATCTCGGCTCGTTTCTCCCGGTGCTCGTTCTCCATTTCGGAGCGGAGATGCAGTTCGGCCTCTTTGGTCTCCAGCAGCGCGTGCTTTTTGGCGGATTCGATATCCTGCTGAGCCGTCTCCTTAAGCCGTTCGGCCTCTATCGTTCTTTCACGAACCAATCCATCAACGCGGGCTTTTTCCCGCGTCTCCAGCGGGCGAATCAAGACAAAGTGCTGAAATGCAAAGCCAACCGCCCCTGCGAGGACGGAGGCAGCAACATATAATATAGCGACTAGAACTGGTGACATATCCCTCACCTCCAGATAGAAGTAATGGCGAAAACGCGCCTCTATCCGAGGTTGAGCGAGGGCACGGCAAAAACAGCGGCCCGGAATGGCGGCCACACCGGTTCGCTCGCATTCGCGAGGAGAAAGGGCTTGATCGGACCGCAAATCCCGTTATTGACCAAATGCTGCCTGCCGGTGACTGACAGGTTGGGTGCGCCGCCGCCGGTATGAGCGGTCGCCGCAGACAACTGGAAACTTAGGTGTTATTCTCCAACAGGAAGTCCAATACCTTCTTGGCTATCTGCCACGAGAAACCTCGTCTTAGTAGAAATCCGGTGATCCGGCTTTTTTCTTTTTGGCGCGCTGGAAAGTCGAGTGCGAGCAGGTCGTCGGTCGACCAACGAGCCACCGCAGCCTCCTTTGCGCGACGGTACTCGTCGTCTTCGGCAATGGCATCCAGCGCTTCGGTGGTGGTCTCGCGATCTACACCCTTGCGATTCAACTCGGCGGCCAGCCGCGTCCGACCGTACTTTTTGCGGTCTGCGCGATCGTCCACCCAGTGGCGCGCAAACCCCGCGTCATCCAGGTAACCCTGCGCCACCATCTCGGCGACGACCTGCGCGATGATTTCCGCGGGAAACTCGTCACGCTTCAGGCGCTGCTCCACCTCTGCTCGAGTACGCGCCGAGTACCCAAGAAAACGAAAAGCGACCGCACGGGCCGCTTCGATGTCCAAATTCTTCATTTTGCGCGATTTCCGTTCCTACGTATTTAAATCGATTGTATCACATACGGTTGTGACTCAGCGCGGCGCGACGAGCCAGACCACCGACGAGACGCCCTTCGACCCATATCGGAAGCGCCTTTATTCTCTCAACCGTGCAATCAGGCTCAATACCTCCAGTGACGCGAGATATCTGTCTAGCTGTCGCCGATGGCAAGCGCAATCTTCGTAATTGGAGCGACTGCTCGAACGGGGCGCCGACCATGGAAACGCACTTTGACTGCAATCTGCACTCTTCGCATTTTGGCTCTCGCCGATTGAGCAAACTTCCTGAAGCCGGCAGCGTCTAACAGTTCTGGACAGAACTTGCTCGGCATTGGGCTAAAGTCGGCGCGGCGAGCAAGTGCAGACAATATCATGGAATATAGTGGCGGTCCGTTCGCGCAAACAAAGGAAACCCGAGCGAGCCGCGAGAATAACGAGTGCGTCCGCCAGCGTTCGAGCGGCGACCCAATCATGGACAATATCCTGACTCCCAACCAAACTATCGGCCCCTACACCCTCATTCGCCCGCTCGGACAGGGCGCATTCGGCGTCGTCTGGCTCGCGGAGCGGCGCGGGCTAATCACGACACAGGTCGCGCTCAAGGTTCCTCGGGACCGGTCGGACTTCATTGTGGAGGATGTGATTCAGGAGGCGCAGGTATGGCAGCAAGCGAGCGGCCACCCGAACGTCCTGCCCGTGATCGAGTGCGCACTCTATGACGGACATGTCGTTATCGTGAGCGAGTTCGTGGCCGAAGGCACTCTGGACGAGTGGCTTGCAAAGCAGGGCGGCAAGGCGGCGTCGGTGGAGGAAGCGGTCGGGGTCGTGGCCGGGGTTCTGGCCGGGCTGGAGCATCTCCACCGCCAGCAGATCATCCATCGCGACCTTAAGCCCGCCAACGTCATGCTCCAGGGCAACATGCCGCGGCTGACGGATTTCGGGCTGGCGCGCGGGAAGGCGATCGGCCAGACCCAGCACATCACCGGCACCCTCCACTACATGGCGCCCGAGATGTTCAGCGGCGACTACTCCCCACAGTCGGATTTGTGGGCCGCAGGGGTGATCCTATACGAATTGCTGACCGGCAAGCTACCGTTCCCGCAGGAGCGACTGGAGATGCTCATCCCGGCGATAGTTACCGCGGAGCCGCCTGCGATTCCGGACGTGGTTGCGCCGGCCATGCAGCAGGTTGTCGCGCGTGCCCTCAGGAAAAATCCCGACGAACGATTCGCCTCGGCGGCTGAGATGCGAGCGGCCATGCTGAGCGCCGCCACGGGGGACGCCTCGCCACGGCCCGTCGCGCCGGATCACTCAGGCTCCGACAGTTACCCTACCGATCCGAGCCGCATCGTAATCTTGTACAAGCGCGATGCGCAGCCGGACGGGCAGGTGCTTCTGCTGCTCGAAAAGGAGCTGTTTAAGCGTGGTTACCACGTTTTTGTAGATCGCCATTTGACCGTAGGCATTCAATGGGCCAAGGAGATCGAGCACCAGATTCGCACGGCGGAGGCCGTGATCCCGCTGCTCTCCGCGACATCGGTACAGAGCGAGATGCTGGCCTACGAGCTCAAGATCGGCCAGGAGACCTTCCAGCGGAAGGGGAGACCGCACCTGCTGCCGGTACGCATAGACTACACCGAACCGCTATCAGGCGAATTGGCCGACATCCTTAACCCAATCAAGTACACGGCCTGGCAGAGTTCCCAGGACGATCGGCGCCTTGTGGAAGAGATCCTGCTAGGGCTGGAGAACCAGCAGACATCGAGCGAGATCGTTCCGACACAGCCCATGGAGGCCATTGGCGGCGCGGTCAACCTCGACTCCCACTATTGGATCGTGCGGCCGACGGAGGCGCTCTTCCGACAGGCGATAGCACGTCACGACAGCATCGTCCTTCTTAAAGGCGCCCGACAGATGGGGAAAACGTCGCTCCTGGCTCGCGGTCTACAGCAGGCCAGGGAGGGCGGAAGCCTGTGCATCCGCACCGATTTTCAGAAGCTCAATGCAGGCGACCTCAAGTCAATAGACGCTCTCTTTCAAGGATTGATCGAGATGATCTCAGATCAGCTCGACCTCGATTTCGATGCGGAAAAACACTGGAATCCACGCCGGGGCGCGAACGTGAACTTGGAGCGGTTTCTGCGGCGAGAAGTCCTGAACCTCTCCAGCTCTCCGGTAATGTGGGCGATGGACGAGGTGGACAGGCTCTTCAGCTATCCGTTTGGCAGCGAGGTGTTCGGCCTCTTTCGTTCATGGCACAACGAGCGGTCCCTGGACCCGACCGGCCCATGGTCCCGGCTTACTCTCGCTATTGCCTACGCGACGGAGGCTCATCTATTCATTACCGACGTCAACCAATCTCCATTCAACGTCGGAACGCGGCTCTTGCTGGAAGACCTCTCGCGGGACCAGGTGTCCGAGCTCAATCGGCGGTATGGCTCGCCCTTACGCAGCGCCGACGAGGAGGCGGGCTTCTATCGCCTGCTAAGCGGGCAGCCATACTTGACTCAGCGCGGCTTGAGCGAGATGGTGGCGCAGCAGATGCGCTTTGTGACGTTCGAAATCGCGGCGATGCAGGAGGACGGGATGTTCGGCGACCACCTGCGGCGGTTTCTGGTGCTGCTGGTGCGGGATGCCGCTCTGTGCGACGTAATGCGGGTAATACTGCGCGGCCAGCCGTGCTCCAGCGCCGAGTACTTCTATAAGTTGCGAAGCGCGGGCATCCTCGCGGGCGACTCGGTTGCCGACGCGCGTCCACGCTGTCGGCTGTACGCCGACTACCTTAACCGGCACCTATTTTAGGCGACTCTAGGATCGATTATGCTCCGGATTTGGGCAGACTGCGGACAATCTATATTGGCGATGTCAGAAATTCGGGGCAAGGCACAATGACGGACATCCCGACTAACCGTGCCGGCTCCTTCTTTATCACCGGCGGAACGCTTCCCCTGGACGCCGGCTCCTACGTAGTCCGCCAGGCTGACACTGACCTGTACGACGGCCTAATTTCGGGTGAATTTTGCTACGTGCTGACTACTCGCCAGATGGGCAAATCCTCGCTGATGGTTCGAACTGCCGTTCGACTGCGGGCAGCGGGCGTCTCCGTGGCGGTCCTCGATCTCACGGCGGTCGGGCAGAACCTGACACCCTATCAGTGGTACGACGGACTCCTTAACCGCCTCGGACGCCAGCTCGACCTGGAAGACGAATTGGAGGAGTATTACCACCAGAATGCCCGGCTCGGCCCTCTTCAGAGGTTTATGGAGGCGATAGCAAGGATCGCGTTACGACCTCGGCAATCGGCAATCGGCAATCGGCAATCGGTAAATGCGTCACCCCCTCACCCGCTCACCCACTCACCCGCTCACCCGACATCCCGGCTGGTAATCTTCGTGGATGAGATCGACGCCGTTCGTTCGCTGCCGTTTCCGGCCGACGAGTTCTTCGCCGCGATCCGCGAGTGCTACAACCGGCGCACCGAGGAGCCGCTCTATCGAAACCTCACGTTCTGCCTGCTCGGCGTCGCAACACCTGCCGATCTGGTAACCGACACCAGGGTGTCTCCGTTCAATATCGGCAAACGAATCGTACTCTCCGACTTCACGCCCGAGGAAGCTGAACCGCTCGCGCAAGGCCTCATTAGCGCAGCATTAAATCCAAAATCCAAAATCCAAAATCCAAAATTCCTCGAGCGAGTCCTCCACTGGACCAACGGCCATCCGTACATGACGCAACGCCTCTGCCGGGCCGTCGCGGAGGCGCTTGTCGGCAGTCGGCAATTGGCACGCTCGGAGGGCACCCTCAGTAGGAATAGCGCAGGCGAACATGGCGCCGAGGCATCGCCCGCTCACCCCCTCACCCCCTCACCCCCTCATGCGGCCGCCAACTCGCCCCCAGACCCTCGCGGACTCGTTGACACGCTCGCGGCTTCGCTGTTCTTTTCGAAGGATGCCCGCGACAATGACGATAACCTGGCATTCGTCCGGAATCGCCTGCTGCGGACCGACGGCGACATTGCGGCGCTGCTGGATCTGTACCGCAAGGTACGGACGGGGCGCGGGATCAAGGATGACGAGACCAATACGCTGATCTCACTGCTGCGCCTCTCCGGAATAGTGGCAGTACGCGATGGCTTCCTGGTGGTTCGTAACCGTATTTACGAACAGGTATTCAGCCCGCAATGGATCGCGGCTAACATGCCCGATGCGGAGGTACGGCGGCAGAGCTCGGCTTACCGGGCCGGCGTTCTTCGCGCCGCCATTTTCGGTGGAGCGATTGCGGCTGCCATGGCCGCGCTGGCAATCTCGTCCCTCGTGTGGAAACACCGAGCCGACGTCAGCGCAACGTCTGCGCGCATAGAGGCCGAAGGTTCACGCAAGAGCATGTCGAAAGCCCTTGCCGGCGAAAACAGGGAGAGACTGCTCGAACAGAAGGCAACCGAGCTAGCGCAATCTGAATTGGCGGAGAAACAGAGGGTCATAGAATATAGCGAGCAGATATTCACTACACTCAAGAAGCTGACGAACGAACAAAAGATCGCGCAAGCAAATTACCAGCGAGCAGAGGTCGCGGTAAAACGTGCCGTGCATGCGGAAGGCGTTCAGAAGCAGGAGATGAGCAGGCTGAACCGCGTGCTGTACGATGCAACGATGAATCTGGTTCAGCGAGAGTATGAGGCGCACGAATACGATCGGATGCAGGCGCTGCTAAATCAGACGCGCTTGGCGGAGGATCGCGGGTTCGAATGGCGATTCTGGCAGGGCCTCTGTCCACTCCAGCGCACCTTGAACGCGCACGTGGGAGAAGTCCTGTGCGCCACTTCCGCGCCGGACGGCCGGAGGTTTGTCACGGGTGGCGCGGACAAGAGCGTGGTAGTTAGCGATGCGCTGTCCGGGAAGACGGTCTGCTCCTGGAAGGAGGATGGCGAAGTGCGCGCCGCGTCTTACTCACCGGACGGCAGGCGGATCGCCATCGGACTGAGCGGCAACGACAGGCCGGGCCGGGCCGTGATTCGTGACGCGGATACCGGCCGCGCCCTGGTTACGCTGCCACTTTTCAAGGCGGCCTGGGATGTATCGTTCTCCCATAGCGGAAAGCTGCTTGCGACGAACGGCGACCGCGTCCAGCTCTGGAACAGCGCCACGGGAGCGGCAGAACAAGACTACGGTCCCGGCGGCCCCGCCGTAGTCTTCTCGCCGGACGATACGAAAATCTGCTATTCGCGCTGGTCCGAGTCCGGCAAGCCCGGCGTGGTCGAAGTCACGGATCTGTCCACCAATATGGTCTCGTACTCCTTGAATGGACAGATCGGGGGCGGTCAGGTCCGCGCTGTCGCCTGGTCTCCAGATGGCACGCGGCTCGCGACGGGCAGCGACGATCGCATTGCACGAATATGGAACGCCCAGACCGGCAGTCTCGTTCGCCCGCTCCAGGGCCACTCCGACGGCCTCCTTACCGTGGCATTTTCACCGGACGGTAAGAGGCTGCTCACGAGCAGCCTCGATGACGAGTCGCGAGTCTGGGATCTCGACATACCGTCAGACTCTGTCCGGCCCACGTTCGCTTCGCCGGTAAATCCGAGGGCGCGCCCACCTCTTCGCGATCTGCGGCTTTTCTCTCGCGAAAACCGCGTGCTGTTCAAACACGCGCGGCAGGCGACCTTCTCCGCCGATGGTCGGCAGATAGTGACGGGCAGCTATTCGGGGATGGTGCGCGTATGGAGCGCCGCGCCACCGGCATCTTACCTCGTGCTGGACGGGCCGCCGGTCGTTTCGCTCGATCACCTGGGCGCGGTTGCGTTTGCACCGGACAATCGGAAGATCGTTTCCTCGATAGACAGCCCAATCGCGACGCTCTGGGACACGGCTTCCGCGATGCGCCTGCGTGACTTCCGGGGCCACACGGGCAATATCAGTGCGCTTACGTTCTTTCCGGACAGCAGCCACGTTGCCTCCGGCGGCATGGACGGGTCCGTTCGGATCTGGAATACAGGGATCGGGCGCAGAGCCCTGTCCCTACAGGGGCACAAGGGCGGCGTAAAGGCATTGGCGATATCGGACAACGGCAGGCTCCTGGTTTCCACGGGCGAAGACGGCACCGGGATCGTGTGGGATTTGCGAACTCAGAAGCGGCTTAGCACGCTCCACATGACGGGATCGGTGGCGCAGAGTGTCGCGATCTCCCCCGACGGCACGAAAATCGTGGCGGCGCAGACCGATAACGCCATGGCAGGGCGAATCACGCTGTGGGATGCGAATACGGGCCAGATGCGACGTACGATCGCTACCATGCCAAGCCGGATACTGGCCGTGCGATCCTCTCCGGACGGCACGCGAATACTGGCGGGCGTGGACGACAAAACAGCTCGAATCTGGGATGTGTCCAGCGGCAGGCTCCTTGTCACGCTCAGCGGGCACACCAGTGGCGTAAACTCCGTGGCGTTTTCCGCGGACGGACGCCGGGTGGTCACGGGAAGTTTCGATACGACGGCGAAATTGTGGGACGCGCATACCGGACACGAGATATTGACGCTCCACCATCCAACCTTCGTTGTCGGCGTGGCGCTTTCGCAGGACGGACGGCGGATCGTCACTGCTTGCGAGGACGGCAGCACCCGCGTTTGGACGGCGGAGTGACGATTTTTTATTTACGTTGAAAGGGTACAGAAATGGCTAAGATAACGATGATCGGGGCGGGAAGCACGGTCTTTGCTAAGAACCTATTGGGCGATATTCTGTCGTTTCCGGAGCTGGCTAACAGCCATATCGCGCTGATGGACATCGACAACGAGCGGCTGAAGACGTCGGAGGTCGTGGCGCATAAAGTGGCGAAGGCGGTAGGCGCCAAGCCGCGCATCACCACGCATCCGGACAGAAGATCCGCGCTCGATGGTGCGGATTACGCCATAAATATGATCCAGGTGGCGGGGTACAAGCCAGGCACGGAGATCGACTTCGAAATTCCCAAGAAGTATGGCCTGCGACAGACCATCGCGGACACGCTCGGCATCGGCGGCATCATGCGGGCGCTTCGCACGATCCCGGTTATGCTGGACATGTGCAACGATATGGAGCAGGTCTCAAAGCCGGGCCTGACCTTCCTGAACTACGTCAACCCGATGTGCGCGAACACCTGGGCCGTTACCAGGGCGACGAAGATCAAGACCGTCGGACTTTGCCACAGCGTGCAGGGCACGGCGGAGCAGCTTGCCAACGATATCAAGGTTCCGATCGAGGATATCAACTATCTATGCGCGGGCATCAACCACATGGCCTTCTACCTGAAGTTCGAGCGCAACGGCGAGGATCTCTATCCGCTGATCCGCAATGTCGTGACGGAGGGGCGCATTCCGGACTGGAACCGTGTGCGCTACGAGATGCTGACTCGCCTGGGCTACTTCGTGACGGAGAGCAGCGAGCACTTCGCCGAATACTGCCCCTACTTTATCCGGCGCGACCGGCCGGACCTGATCGAGAAGTTCAACGTGCCGCTGGACGAGTACATACGCCGCTGCGAGAACCAGGTCGCCGGGTGGCACAAGATGAAGGCGGAGTACGAGAGCGATTCTCCTCTGGAGGTGCATCGGAGCCACGAATACGGCTCGCTCATTATCCACAGCATTGAGACGGGCGTGCCGCGTGTGGTCTACGGCAACGTCGAGAACCGCGGTCTGATCACCAACCTGCCGGAAGGGTGCTGCGTGGAGCTGCCCGTGCTCGTCGATAAGAACGGCCTTCAGCCCACCAAGATCGGCGCGATCCCGCCCCAGCTCGCCGCCATGATGCAGACGAACATCAATGTCCAGTCCCTGACGGTCGAAGCGGCCCTGACCGGCAAGCGGGAGCACGTCTACCACGCCGCCATGCTCGACCCGCACACGGCAGCCGAGCTCACCTTGGACGAAATCTGGTCGCTGGTCGACGAACTCATCGCCGCCCATGGGGATTACATTCCGCCACTGCATTAGGTCGGAATTTAGCAAACGTAGTGCGAAGGAACACTATAAAGCCACTTACGGAGTCTAAGCCAGACGGAGCCAACCGTGAATAATGAGGTTGCCGAGGGCAGTGGTAATGTCTTTCTCGATCTCGCTCTCTCTAATCCTCGCGAACGCCAGGCCAAAGCGAGGATCGCCCTGCACATTGCACAATTGATAAAGACTGCGGGATGGAAGCAAGCGGAAGCGGCCGAGAAGATGGGGCTTCAACAGCCCGACGTGAGCAATATCGTAAATGGTAGGCTGAAAGGCTTTACGCTCGACCGGCTCTTCGATTGCCTGGATGCGCTCGGTCAGAAGGTCGAGATAGGGATTTCGCCGCGCACTGCCAAAGAAGGCACGGAGCAATTCCGGCAGTTACCCGGTTGACAATCCCCGTCTGGTTTTGATCGCGGATGTGGCCAGCGTGTATCTGCGTACGTGCTATTGCTGGCGCAAATCAATATCACGTAGCGGCAATGGATATATAGGTGCAAATATTCCCGATATGGGGTCAAACACCCATATCGGGATTAATATCAATGCAAATGGCACACGTATATACATGGGTTTTGTTTGTGCCCAATCGAGGAGCCTCATATCGACGGCGTGATAGGCATTTTGAGCACGACCAACTACGCGACTAACGAAGCGTCTAAATCTCATATTGTGGTGGTTGTACGGTGGCAAGAGATTAATTTTGAGGCTGTTCGACATTGTTGATCTCCTACTGGTTGCTATGCTTTGGTGCCAGGTGAACCAGATGGCTTTCCGTAAGTTCGGCGTAGGTCAGGCGTTTCCCGCTCATACTTGCCGCCGCTTCTGTGAACCGTTCGCCATCTCTCTGCTTCCGGGTGTTAAAGCGGAAATCCTCCTCCGCTAGATACTTGCCGGCGTGCCAATGGCTGAAAGTGCGTGCCGTTTGCGATTGTCACTATCCAGGGCTATAATAAGTCCTATTATGGAGATTGGTTGCAACGGAGATTGAATATGGCACACACTAGCTTTACCCATGATGAAATAGCGCGTCTGGGCGGGCTGATTTATGACCGCGACATTGCGCCGATTATCGATAAGGAGGCGAATCTCGGCAAGTTGCTCTCCATCGATGTCGAAACTGGTGATTACGAGATCAGCGATGACGAGAGTATTGATGCTCCGCTACGCCTGCACGCAAAACACCCTGGCGCTGCTGTCTATACGCTGCGAATTGGATACAATGCAGCAGTGACCATTGGCGGAATCCTAGAGCGCATTTCATGAGAATCACTGGCAGAGTCGTGGATCGCAGGGCAACGCTACCAGTTATCTTTCGGTTGCCTGGATTGGCGGACATACAGTTCGATTGTGTTGTGGACACCGGATTCTCAGGAACAATAGTCCTTCCCATGGCGGCCGTAACGGCCATGAATCTGCCATACCTTGAAGATATGCGTGGCAACCTTGCAAACGACACGGATGTCGTAATACCTGTCTACATCGGCAAAATCCTCTGGCATGGGATTGAACGCTCCGTTAGAGTGCTTGCCTCTGGACGCCGTCCACTGATCGGTGTGGATGCGCTATTCGACAATTTGCTCGGAATCGATTTCGCGGACGCCGGAATTGTAACCGTTCAACGTCGGTCGTAACCACGTTACTTGCCATGCAGTCAGGTCGCTATGTTCGTTTCTGGGGATGGGGTCTGTTTTCGCTTCGACTTGCGGGCTTTTGGTTCTATCGGCGCTATCGCCTCAGAAACCGGAGCGCTTTCCATGAGTGGCGACGTTGGGGTCGGGATATCGGGCGGTTCGTCGCCGCTCGCCACTGCCGCCGGATTGTTAGAGGGCGTATTGGTCTCGGTCGTGGGCTCCCGGATCCCTTCTCCGTGCCAGAACTTCTCGACGCGGCCCCATTTGCTGGCCCTCGATGCGGGCGGCAGGTATCGGACGAATTCGCCGCCGTACTCTTTTGTTACCAGTCGCGAATCGAGTATGCAGACTATCCCGCGATCCGCCTTCGTGCGCACCAGGCGTCCGAACCCCTGCTTGAGCTTTATCTGCGCCTGGGGCATCGAATAGTCGCGAAAGGAGCTGCCCCCGTCTTTCTCGACGGCCGTGATTCGCGCCTTGGTGATGGGCGAATCCGGCACGGCGAAAGGCAGGCGGTCGATAATGACACAGGAGAGCGACTCTCCCTGGATATCGACTCCCTCCCAGAATGTCTGCGCGCCGAATAGGCAGCCGTTCCCGCTTTCGCGAAACGCTTCGATCAGTTTGCCGGGAGGCATGTCGCCCTGCTTCAAGAGCGGGAACGGCAGATTCCGCTCCGACAGGCGCTCGTGTACTGAGTTCAGCATACTCCACGAGGTGAAGAGCAGAAACGCCCTGCCCTCCGTCAGCCGCAGCAGCCGTTCGATCTCATCGACGATCGGGTCCAGGAATCGCGGTCCGGAGGCGGGCGACGGCAGATGGCCGGGCACATAGAGCATGGACTGTGATTTGTGGTCGAACGGACTTCCGACGAGGCACTCGATGGCATCCTCGGGTATGCCGAGGCGCTGACGCTGGTAGGAGAACCCGCCCGAGTTCGCGAGCGTGGCCGAAACCATTACGACCGCGCCGCTGCGAGTCCGATTCCAGAGCGCCTTTGTCAGCGCCTTGACTACGGTAATAGGCGTCAGGTGGAGCGTTATGTTTGGCTCCGTCTTTGCGCCCCTTAGCGGCGAGCCGATCGCAACCCAGCGGATCGCGTCGGGATCCTGTTCGAACATCAGCCGCGTTAGCTCCTCCCGGGTTCGCCCGCAGAGCCGCGCGAATCCCTCCAGTCGCTCGCGCAGGGTTTCATCGTCCTTGGCGATGTTCAGCAGGTCGTTCTCGAGAACCGAGATGGAGTTACACGTATCGCGCGCGTACCGCTCCACAGTTTCGCGGCTCTCGTCATGGAGTATGTCGTCGAAATAATAATCTGATTTGCCCGGCTGATAGAACGGCTGAAAAAAGGCGTTGTTCAGCTCCTCAATGGTATCGAGCCGGGTCCGGTCGATATCAAGTCCGCGGATATGTTTAATCCGCTCCGCCAGGTTAAACAGGCGGCGGGAATTGAATTCGATGCCGAACGTCTTTGTGGCCACATCTTCCAGGTGGTGCGCCTCGTCGAACACCACATGGTCATATGTGGGCAGAACACCCGTGTTCGGATCGGCGGCACGCATCGCAAGGTCGCTGAAGAACAGCGCATGGTTGACAACGATCAGCTTGCTTTCGGAAGCGGCAAAGCGCATCTTATAGTAGTGACAGTCGCCGTAGTAGAAGCACTCCTTGCCTCGGCAGGTCTCACCGGTAGAGGTGACTTCGTTCCACGCGCTGAAAGTGAATGGCAAATCGGCGAGATCTCCCGTGCAGTCGGGGGCGATCGCCCAGCGTTTGAGGCGCAGAAACTGCGGGTCCGTCATCAGAAAGAGATCGGATTTGGCGTTGTCCAGGTTCTGCTTGCAGAGATAGTTGCCCCGGCCTTTCATTAGAACGGCGTCCACTTTTTCGGCTGCGCCGGGAAAGAGGCTTAGAACGAGCGGGATATCCTTCTGGATGAGCTGATTCTGAAGATTGATGGTATGGGTGCTGATTATGGTCCGCTTGCCGTTGAGCGCCGCACGGACCGCCGGTATGAGGTAGGCCATTGTCTTACCGACGCCGGTGCCCGCCTCCGCTAAACACGGCTTGCCCTCAAGCATCGCTCGCTCGATAGCCTCGGCGACCTGAACCTGCTCGGGCCTTGCTTCGTAGGCGTCCAATCGCCGTGCGAGGGGCCCCTTTGGACCGAAGAAGTCCTCCAGGGATTTCGGGTTTTGCCCGCCGCTGCGGCTTCGAAAGGGCGATTTCGGTTCTGGACTCTTTGACGGCATGAGCGGGAACGGACTCGATTCTTAGGAACGAATTGTTTTGCGGGACAAAGGCCGGATTATCTACGCCTACGGGGTTACTACCCGTCATTATACGCGAACGGCAACTTGAAAGCAATATTGTTCTGATAGCCTGGAGGCACATTCCGCGAAACCGCGAAACCCGGATACGAGTCATGGAAACAATTGGAAGGTACGATAATAGGGTCGTACTTTACGGATCGGTCCGAGAAAATCGAGGTAGCGAGACAATGAGCAAATTTAGTAAATCACGGCTCCAAAGCGCCTTCGCGTGCGCGCTTGTACTCGGAGTGGTGGGCGCGACGGCACAGGATACGCCGCCACTGCTGAACCATACGTTCGAAGAGAACGATGGAGGCTGGCAGGGAATCGGTGGATCCGGAGCGGTCGCTGTAACGCACGATGCCAATCTCGTCAAGAGCGGCAAGGGCGCGCTGCAGTATTCCTATGCCCTCAAAAAAGGCGAGTTCTGCCTTATACTGCTACCAACGCCGGACATGCTCCTGTCCAAAGCGAAGTCGATGCGGTTCTGGATCAAGACCGATCACGCCACGCCAATAGCAGCGGTCATGCAGGAGAAGGATGGCGGCCGATACAACGCGATCTTCTCCGTGCCGAAGGATCTGTGGCAGCAGGTGGAGCTGAGCATCGCGGATTTTGTGTTGGACAGAAGCAAAGACGCGCCAAATGACCCGGATGGTAAACTTGACATGGACCTGGTCGATAATTTCGGCATCGCGGATATGGCCCAGATCTTCATACAGGGCGATGCGGCGCTGGCGACCGTTCTCGGCGTATCCGAGGGCCCGCGCAAGTTGTATATGGACGATTTCACGGTCAACACGCCTGTGATACCACCTTCGTCAACCCTGAAGAACGGCGAGGGCTCTCTCGATATGTTTACCCGGCCTCAGGTCGGCTGGATTGCGATCGGCGAGATCGCGGTTA
>JAYTEU010000014.1:0-3365 GCA_043734985.1 Chthonomonadaceae bacterium | reverse complement strand
CCGAACCGGTCGCGCAGCGGGGAGGAGATGAGACCCGCTCGCGTGGTGGCTCCGACGAGCGTAAAGGGAGGCAGGTCCAGCCGCAGCGTTCGGGCGCTGGGTCCGCGCCCGATGATAATATCGAGTTTATAGTCCTCCATGGCCGGATAGAGGATCTCTTCGACGGTCCGGTTAAGGCGGTGGATCTCGTCGATAAAGAAGATACTGTTCTTCTCCAAGCTGGTGAGGATCGCCGCGAGGTCTCCCGGTTTCTCGATGGCAGGCCCGGCCGTGATACGGATCGGCACGCCCATCTCATTGGCGAGGATGTTGCTCAGCGTGGTCTTGCCAAGGCCGGGTGGGCCGTAAAGCAGCACGTGATCGAGGGCTTCGGCGCGCATCGTGGCGGCCTGGATCGCGATCCCGAGGTTCTGTTTCGCCTTTGGCTGGCCGATCATCTCGCGCAGCCGCTTCGGGCGCAGGGTCAGCTCGCCGGTATCGTCCGGCGAGGGCTCCGGAGAGACAAAGCGCTCCTCATCGTCTTTGCGGCGCATCACCGCTCCTTTCGCAGGGGGCCAACTATTGAATATGGCGATATTGTATCACAAAGGTGATATTATGTCTACTACGCGTGGCCTGAATAAGTCGGAACGGGGTGGGTACGCTGAGGATTGCAGGGCGTCTGGCCGGAGTCAGAAGGCGAATCTCCAGGAGGCGTTTGGGCCGGAGGTTGAAAACCCCCGCACCCAGGGGGTACCCATGCCCGGTGACTTCGTTGTGAACGGTGATTACTGAAAACCCTCGCACCCAGGGGGTACCCGAAAAAGCAACCGTCTTCCAGACGGGAATACCGCCTCATTGATGGGTTTCGCGTCCGCAGGACGCTTGTACTGTTTTGCCGGGTGTTTTCAACACCCGGTGCGCCGGGCAATCAAGGGCGGACTGGGGACGGGGATGGATTTCGACGGTTAAACCCTCAGTGCCGTCCACCTTGGGCAGCACAGATACCCAGCCGCCGATCGGAGCGATGACGACCTTGCGAGCGTCCGCCGTCATGCCGAGAATCGACCCGCGCTGGACGAACTCGCCACTGCGATAGATGGTTCCGAATTCCGGTTGGATGGTCAGCGTAAGACTGGACGTATCCTGGTCTTCCATAATGCGCCTCGGTGGGAAAGTGCTCCCGGAAATCGATCGCCCGGATTGGGCATCGGCAGGCATGGTACGCGCGGCGCCTGAATTGCCGTCCGAAGTAGAGCGCCGGCCCGCCGAAATCAGCTAGTTTGACGCCGTTTAGCGGGCTATTTGTTCCGTCCTGTAGGCATGTCCCGCGCAGTCTCCATTCATCGCGCAATCGAACGCTTGACACAGTCTGCTCCGTCCACTATAATGAACAGGACATTCCGCTGAAGAGGGCCGTGCGCGCCTGAACGGCAGAGTGTTCTCTCAGTCTAGAAACCCGTTGGAGCTCAGGCGCCCGTCTCTCCTGGCGCACGCTGCGGTTATACTGCCTCGCGGCAGTGATTTCCGATCCATCCGGTAACCACACCGGGTCCCGACACGTCTGATTTCCAAATAACGTTTCCGACAGTTAGTCCCGGAAGTTCAACGAGGCGTTCGACAACGCATCCGCGGCGCTCGCGGATGGCGCGTGAATCATAGGGAGTGTGATAATGTCGTTTTGGCGTACTCACCCTCAAACGGAGGGTTTTCAACGCTCGGCGCGCATGTGGCGGCTGTGTACGGCGGGTTTGGCAGCGCTCGCGCTGACAGCCGTCGTGCCTGCGGCGGCGCTCGCGCAGGGTCAATCGGGCAAATTGGGGACACCGCTTTCGGTCGAGTGGAAGTATACCGGCACCTACTTCGGTAATAACCCCGCCTCGCCGGTGGTCGTCAAGGATACCGCCTATTTCGTTACCGGCAACCATGCCTACGCGGTCAATCTCGCGAACGGCTCGCTTAAATGGCGCTATCCGTCCGACCCCGCAACCGCGCTTCCGGCCCTCGTAGTCGTGACGCCCGCGGTTTTTAACGGCGTGGTCTATCTCGGCTCGGGCGACGGCCTCTATGCGCTGAACACCGTGGACGGCTTGTTGAAGTGGCACTACACGGCCAACGGTGGGGTTGCAACCACGCCGGTCTCCTATAACAGCGCAATTTATTTCATCTCCGGCATCGGCCGGATACATGCCGTCAACACGGAATCCGGCGATTCCATCGGTGGGGTGTGGAAGAACGGAACCCAGCTCGGAGTGGATGCCGGAGGCGCGGCGATCGCCGATGCGGGAGTTGCGAACGGCATCATCTACTACGTGACCACCAACGAGGTATTGCATGCGATCGATCTGGGCACCGGCGTGCAGCGATGGTTCGGCCGGCCGGGTTCGGTAGACCGCACCTCCGTGCCGACCGTAAACGGTGAATCGGTCATCACGGCGAACGGCAATTTCGTGACCGCATGGCGCGCTATTACGGGGCAGAAACGCTGGTCGATAACGCTCAACAGCAACGCCGTTGTGCCGCCCGCGGTAGACTCCGAGGGAAATACCTACGTTGTCACCGACAACAAAGAGATTTTTGCCATCAGCCCGCGCGGTCGAGGGTTCTGGGCCAAGCCGGCAATGGTTGACTATGTCCCGCTGGCCGCGCCGACCGTTGCCGACGGACTGCTAATCGTGCCCACGGCCGGGGGTGGTATCTACGCGTTCGAGGCAGCGACCGGCGCCTTGAAGTGGCAATATGTTTTGAGCCCGACCTCGACGAACATCAACAAGATTCCCACCAAGATCAACGTCGGCGCTAGCCCCGTGGCGTTAAACGGGGTGCTCTATGTTTTGAGCGACGATGGGGCGCTGACGTCATTCCGACAGGATGCGCCGGACACGCTGCCGCCAACGATTACGGATGTCGAGCCGGAACAAGGCGATTACCTGAGCGGGCGCGCTCCGTTTCATGTCGGCGCCAAGATATCCGACGAGGGCTCGGGGCTCGACCTGAGCACCTTGACGCTGAAGCTGGACGGCCGCAATATACCGCGATACGCTCCGGGGGCTGAAGTGTCCGGCAAAGAGGGCTTCCTCTTCGAGCTCGACACCTATATCCTGGACTACACCACGCATGAGGCCGAAGGCAGATCGACGTCTCTGCGCGATGGCCACCACACGGCGACCATTTCGGTAAAGGACTGGAAGGGCAACCTGGCGACCAAGATCTGGAACTTCACTATCGACGATACGATACCGCGCAAGTCCCGGCGGCCGGCCAATCAGCCCGCAGTCGGCGGCGCGGGCGGTTTTGGCGGCGCGGATAGCGGCGGCGGAAAAGGCGGTGGAAACAGCGGCGGAAAAGGCGGAATCTGATCGCCGGCCCTGGCGCGCAAATCTTGG
>JAYTEU010000013.1:0-2897 GCA_043734985.1 Chthonomonadaceae bacterium | reverse complement strand
ACTGGGGCTTTCCGAGGGGGCCGCAGTCGTCGCGCATGTCTCGATGCGGGCGATCGGCCCCATCGACGGAGGCGCGGAGACGCTGCTGGCCGCCTTTCGACGCGTGCTGGGCAGCGAGGGCACCCTCCTCGTTCCGACCTTTACGCCGCAGTTCACGGACCCCGGCCAGAGCGAGGGCGCCCCGGACTCATTGGAGGAGATCGAGGCATTGCGCTCGATGATACCCGTGTTCGATCTGGAGAACACGCCTGCGGCTCGGCTCGCGGTGGGCGTATTCCCGGAGGTGGTGCGTGTGCAGCCGGACGCGCATCGGAGTAATCATCCCTATGTCTCGTTCGCGGCGGTCGGGCCGCTGGCAGAGCGGCTTACTGCCCATGCGCCCTTTCACTACCCCCTCGGATCGGACAGCCCACCGGCGCGCCTGTACGACAGTAACGGCTGGGTGATCCTGATCGGTGTCGGGCAGGAGGTCAACACCTCGCTCCACCTGGCCGAAGTCTGGTCCGATGTGCCTTACATTCACCGCACCGTGCGCGTTAAGACCGGCGAGGATCACTGGGTGGAGATGCAGGGCAGCCCGGAGTGCAGCGAGGGTTTCCCCCGGATAGAGCCGGTGCTGCGCCAGGCGCGGATACTGCGCCGAGGCCCGGTAGGCGACGCGCCCGCACAGCTTATGCGCCTGCGGGAGACCGTCTCCATGGCGGTAATGATGCTCCAGGGCGCGGGCGATTCGCTGCTGTGCGACGATCCCAACTGCCCGTGGTGCAAAATCGCCCGCAAGTTCACCGCCGACAGCGCCCCCATCGAGGGGCAGAGTATTTAGGTAGGCTGAGGTAACCATCATGGGGCTGACGTGGGAGTATATCGGGGAGCAGAAGCTCCCGCATCCGGGCGGCGGCTTTCTCGGCGACGCGGATTATACCGTGCTGATCTGGCGATCGAAGGTGCCCGGCGGCTGGCTTGTGATGTCCAAGTACGATTCCGTGAAGTACGACGCGGGCGGCACGAGCACAAGTATCACGTTCTATCCCGATGCCGAGCACTTGTGGGACGGCGCCGGCATTTGACGCCCGGTCAGTAGTGTGGTAGCATAGCTTCGCAGGAGGTCGGGTGGTCGCTGCGGCCCGCAAGGGTCGGAGAGGAAAGTCCGGGCTTCATAGAGCAACGATGCCGGATAACGTCCGGGCGGGGCGACTCGACGGAAAGTGCCACAGAAAATACACGGCCGGGGGAAACGCAAAGTTCTCTCGGTAAAGGTGAAATGGTGCGGTAAAAGCGCACCGGCGGTGTGGAGACATACCGGCCTGGTAAACCCCATCGGAAGCAAGGTCTGACAGGAGGGGTTGACGCTGCTCGCATACTCTCCGGGTAGACCGCTTGAGGAGCCGGGATTAACCGGCTCCCTAGAGAGATGACCACACAAATACAAAACCCGGCTTACAGACCTCCTGCAAACAAAGGCCCTCTTCACTCGCGCTTCGGCGCGGCTGAAGGGGGCCTTTGATTTTGTGACTTTATGACCGCTCAAGGGCTAGTAGTCCGTCCAGGTAAATTGCAGGCACGCCGCCGAACGAGAATTCATGGTCGAGGTGGGCAGGCATAGGGCAGGCATAGGGCAGGCATAGGGCAGGCACGAGGCCAGGCATAGGGCAGGCACGAGGCCAGCCCCTACATGAGTTCGTAGTCCACGGCCAAAACGTCGGCGCGGATGGGGCTGATGTGGTTATTCACCACGAGCTGATGGTCCGGGTGCGGGCCGTAGGCTTCCAGGGCGTCGCGATTGGTAAAATGGACTACCAGGCCGTGCGTGTATCCTTTGTTCCGGTCGGAAAAATTTTCGCCGCACGTCAGCTCTATGATGCCGGGAACTTTCGTTTTTAGGTCCCGCAGGGCCTGGACCGCCGCGTCGATAGCCGCCGGGGTCGCTTCGTCGGTCCATTTGAATAGGACGATGTGCATTATCCGCGGGTTAAGGGATGACATGGTGACGTTCCTCTGCTCTCTCAGTTTTTGGTTGTTTGCTTCTCGTTCGCATTCTTAAGTACCACCAGACGCGCCCCGTGCAGGCGCCGCCTGTTAAGGTTTACCGCTTCCGATTCGGGAATCGTTACCGTGTTGGTTTTGCCATCGCTGACGAAGGGAGCGGTGTCGCTGCCCGGCTTTAGCGCGCCGATCCAGCGTTCGATGCCGCCCGGCTCAGGCTCGATCCGGCGGATCTGCGTTCGGTCGAACAGCCGGTGCGCCAGCGGATACGAGATCCCTCCACTGGCAAGGAGGATGCACCGATTGCTATAGCGCGTGCCGCCCTGCCTTCCGGCGAGCAGGAGGTTCCACAGCTTCTTGTTCTTCGGCGCAATGCCGTACGGAAGCGCCATCGTGTCCATGGTTGCACTGGGCGCGAGGCGGCGGATATCCCGGACTGCCTCGGCCATCTCCCATTTCAGGGTGCGCGGGCTCAGATCGGCCAGACTGCGGTGCGATGTGGTGTGATTGGCGATCTCGTATCCGCGCTTCAGCAGAAAACGGAGCTTCCGACGCTCGGCCCCGTCCTGGTCGAAGGGAACTCCGTTCCACTTGCTCTCCGGCAGCACATAAAAGGTGGCGCGCCGAGGCCAATCGGGATGGCGAGCATGAAATGCCTCCAGGATTCCGACCGCGCATTTTGGGTCGATTCTGCCGTTCGGGAGGTATCGGAACTGTGAGGGCCGCGCATCGTCAAAGGTCAGCACTACCGGGATGCGCCCACGCGGCGTCCTGATTCGGGCGGTGAGGATGTCCCGCATGTTCACGGGATACCATCCGGCGGCATACATCAGCTCAAGCTGCCGTTTCAGCGTTTCCGGCGCAATGTTGAGACCGTGCTTGTCGTACTGGACTCCATCGTTGAACTCGGATTC
>JAYTEU010000012.1:0-3682 GCA_043734985.1 Chthonomonadaceae bacterium | reverse complement strand
CCCATTGCGACGCCCGCGACGGGCGCCTTGATCGGAACACCGGCGTCCATCAGCGCGAGAGTGGACCCGCAGACGGAGGCCATCGAGGTCGAGCCGTTGCTCTCCAGGACTTCGCTCTGCAGAAGCATTGCGTAAGGGAACGATTCGGTGCTCGGAAGTACGGGAAGCATCGCCCGTTTGGCGAGCGCGCCATGCCCGATCTCGCGACGGCCCGGCCCGCGCAGCGGCCGCACTTCACCGACGGAGAACGGCGGGAAGTTGTAGAAATGCATGTACATCTCTTTTTCGTCAACTTCCAGATTGTCAACTACCTGCGCATCGGCGGTCGTGCCGAGCGTCAGCGCGGTCAGTACCTGGGTCTGGCCGCGTGTAAAGAGGCCGGTACCATGAACTCTTGGAAGCAGGCCGACTTCGCAGGTGATGTGGCGCACTTCGTCCAGCTTGCGGCCGTCGGGCCGAATATGCTCTTCGATGATGAGGTAGCGAATCGCCTTTTTGACAGCCTTGTCGGCGGCTTCGGAAATCGCGCTGCTTCGCTCCGGGAAATCCGGGAGCATGCGCGCGACGATTTCGGCCTTCAGGTCGTCGATGGCGCTTTCGCGTGCAGCCTTGTCCGGGTTCTGGATGGCCGCGCGGATCTCCGTGCCCATCTTAGTCTGGATCGCTTCCAGTATTTCGGGGTCCGGAAGGAAGGTGTTGATCGTTCGCTTCGCCTTACCGGCCAGCTCGCGGAGCTCTTCCTGTAGCTCGCACTGCTCGCGGATAACCGCGTGGCCGATATCCATGGCTTCCAGCATCAGCTCTTCGGTCACGAAGTTCGCGCCGGCCTCGATCATGATGACGGCCTTCTTGGTACCGGCCAGCACGAGGTCGAGATCGGATTCCTTGACTTGCGCCTGCGTCGGGTTGACGATCAGCTTGCCTTCGACCAGTCCAACACGGACAGCGCCTACGGGACCTTCCCACGGGATATCGGAGACCATCAGAGCGGCGGACGCTGCGACGATCGCGAGCGTATCGGATAGATTATCGAGGTCGAGGGAGAGCGGCATCGCGATGACCTGGACGTCGTTCCGCATACCGTCGGGGAACAGCGGCCGGAGAGGCCGATCGATCAACCGTGAGTTCAGGATGCCCTTTTCACTGGGCCTTCCACCGCGCTTGATAAATCCGCCGGGAATTTTGCCAACGGCATACTTGCGCTCTTCATAATCGCACGTGAGGGGGAAAAAATCGATGCCGGAACGGGTATCGTGGCTCATCGTGGCGGCAGCCTGAACGACTGTATCGCCTTGAAAGACCCAGACCGCGCCGCCGGCTTGCTTGGCTATCTTGCCTGTTTCGATGCGCAAGGTACGGCCTGCCAGTTCGCGTTCCACGGAATGTGACAAGTTGTTCTCCAGTTTTCTGTGAACTTGTCTCAGTTACCCGTCGTCGAAGACGGGCGATTGAGATTGGGATGCTAAAATGTGCCAAACCAGCCGGAAGCCACGAAGTTTCGAGGAGAGACGAGGAACAACGGAGGGGTCAGGGTAAAAGGACGGTGTGCATCCCCTTGCCCTGAACCCTTTATCCTCCTCGACCATCCAGAGGAAACCTCGGGACTATCCGACTGTGCTGGACGACTGATAATACTGTCTTACGGCCGTTGTAATGACACGACAAGCGTACCGGCTAGATCTTGCTGCGGATACCGAGCTTGCCTACGAGCGAACGATATCGCTCGATGTCCCTGTCGACGAGATACGCGAGAATTCGCTTCCGCTGACCATTCATCATCATCAGCCCGCGGCGAGAATGAAAGTCGTGCTTATGTTCGCGCAAGTGTTCCGTCAGTTGTTTGATACGGGCCGTCAGGAGCGAGACCTGCACCTCGGGTGAGCCTGTGTCACCTTCATGCACGGCGCTGTCCGTAATTACGTTGCTTTTAATTTCTTTCTTAAGCGGCACTGCCGACGCAACCTCCTTATATAGGCGTTTCCCCTGTTAAAGCGGTGTCAGTTTAGCATAGATCGGAACAAAAGTCAATCGGAATCAAGCCGTTCGAGCGCAAGCGCCGCGCCGTCCTCCTCTAATGAGGCCGTAAGCCGGTCCGCCGCCGCGCGCGCCTCTGCATCACCATCGCCCATGCAAACTCCAAGTCCTGCCCAATTCAGCAGGCCGACATCGTTGACGTGGTCGCCGATGGCCATCGTCTGCTCGCGCGGAACGTGGAGGTACTCCGCGAGGAAGGCGGCCGCGCTTTCCTTGGTGGCTTCCGCGGCCGTAAGCTGCGCGTACCATGCCCGATAGACAGCCGTGGGGCCAGCAACCGCAGAGACCTCCGGTCCGAGCGCCTCCCGCCATGCCCTCGCGAGCGCAGCGGCGTCCTGTTCCCGTCCGTATGCGACTAGGCTTGCGGGCGGTTCAGGGAGCGCCGATAGATCGTCTACAAATTGGATATGAGCGCCATTGCGTTCCAGGTACTCCGGCCACAACCCCGGGGCGCGTTCGGCGTACTGGTGATTGTCCGTCTCTTCCGTCCCGAGCCAGATCGCGGCGTGGCCCTGGCCACGCGCTATATCGACCGCGCCGTGGATAAGATGCGCCGGTACTAGAGACCGCCGCAGAATCGCGCCAGTATGCCACTCTAGGACGACCGCGCCGTTGAGCACTATCCCGTAGCCGTCGCTTCCAAGTTCGCGGGCTACGCGCTGCGCCGCATGCCTGCTTCTACCGGTGCAGAGGATAATCGCGCGACCGAGCGAGCGCGCTCGTCGGATAGCCACGATGGTTCGGGGGGACATCACCCCGCTGCCGTCGACGAGCGTGCCATCAATATCGGCGAAGATAAGGCGGTACTGTCCTGCCGCCGCCAAGGGATCGGATAATTCCAATCAAACCTCCGTTTAAGGTACAACAATTGCATGAGTGCCACGCTGTCCATAGCTATCGTCAACTGGAATACTCGCGACCTTCTGCTTCAGGCATTGGAAAGTATATTCGCGTCCCCGGGCACTTCCGCCGAGGTAATCGTCGTAGATAACGCATCCGAGGACGGCAGTTCGGAAGCGGTACAATCTCGGTTTCCCCAGGTCACGCTCATCGCGAACTCTGAGAATGTCGGTTACGCGCGCGGCAACAACCAGGCGATGGGCGCGGCGCGGGGCGCGTATATACTATTGTTGAACCCGGATGTTATTCTACCGAATGGTGGCCTCGCGACCGCAGTAGCGTTTATGGCGAGCCACCCGGATGCAGGCGCTCTCGGGGTGCGCCAGGTTCACCCGGACGGGCGGCTCCAGCGATCGGTGCGCGGATTCCCGTCGCCGGCCAGCGTGCTTTGGGAGCTGCTGGGGCTTGCGCGGCTCTTTCCCAACAGCCACCGTTTCGGAGCGTACCGCATGACATGGTTTCACTATGACCGCAAGACCGAGGTCGATCAGCCGATGGGCACGTTTCTACTGCTGTCGGCGAAGGCTGTGGAGGCGGTCGGCGGTCTGGACGAGGCGTTCCCTATTTTCTTCAACGAAGTCGACTGGTGCCTGCGCTGCAAGCGGGCCGGCTGGAAGATCTATTTTACGCCGGAAATCGAGATCGTGCACTATGGGGGCGCGAGTACGATACAGGTCGGGGCGGCGATGGCCTGGGAATCGCGGCGTGGACTTCTCAAGTTCTACGCGAAACACTACAGCGGCCCTCA
>JAYTEU010000011.1:0-2865 GCA_043734985.1 Chthonomonadaceae bacterium | reverse complement strand
GCTCCACCGTCCGGCCCGGAAATAGTGCGCGACCAGGCACAAAAGACGCCGGACGATTCCGTGCGGTCGTCAACCATTCCCGGCGCCGAACGGCTGTCCGCGCAAAATGGCGTCACGATGTCAGTAGTAAAGGCGCACGCACCCCGGCTGCGCAATCCGCTGAGATGGACACATGTACGGGGGGCGAACCGCTCCGAACTCCAGGCGCGGCAGTCGCGTCGTCGCCCTTCGATGGCAAATCCGCTGCGTGTCGCCTATGCGCCGGAACGGCTGCGAGCCTCCGGGCTGATGTATGAAGCGCAGGGCGACCCTGGCCTCGCCAATGTCGCCTACCAGGCGGCGTACGAGCAGCGCCCTTCCGAAGAGACTGCCTACGATGTGGGCCGCAGCGCTGAAGAGAGCGGCGACATGGAGCAGGCAATGAACGTTTATGCCGGTCTGCTGGAATCCGCGGACGCAAGAGGCCGAGCTAAGAAAGGTTGGACACCGTGAAAACAGTTCACAGTTTTGCAATATCCCTATGTATCGCGGGAAGCGCCGCACTTACGCCGTGCCTGGCGCAGGAGGCTCCCTCCGTGGCCGAGGCACACGTGGACACGACCGTTGCACAGGTACCGGAGGTCCGCGTCGAAACCCGAGTTTTGCCGGACGGCGTTACCCTTGCGCCGGACGTCCGCTTCGAAACCCGTGTTTTGCCGGACGGCATCACCCTTGCGCCGGAAGTCCGCGTCGAAACCCACGCGGACGTCCCAGGTGGCGTCACCATCGTGCGTCAGAGGCAAGCTGCGACCGGCAAAAAGGATGTTAACAGTGACAGGCAATATTCCCAGGCGCTCCAGAACTATTCGGTCGCCCAGGTATACCAGAACCTGAGCAATAACTATTCGCCGGAGATGGCCAGGAAGACACGCGATATCACGCTGCTCCGCCAGATGCTCGCCCTGAAGCTGACCGCTCGGGATATAGAGCAGGCGCTGCCGCTCCTGCGGGATCTGAAGGGCGCGGACAAGATCGTGCCCGCGAAGCCGGAACAGGCGCTGGACGAGGAGTACAACAACCTTCTGCGGGCGAAGCCGGGGGACCCGATGCCCGCCAGCAGCGCGGAGGCTTTGCGCGATGCGGCGAGCGGATTTCGAATCCGCAAGCAGATGATCTGGGACAAGCTGGGACAGCAGATCGGAAAAGAGAAGGCGGCGGGTATCCACGGGATGCTTCGCTCGGAGTGGAGCTGGTCCACGCCTTTCAATTTCAAATTCACCTCGCCTCAGCCTGCGACGCCTCTATTTCAGCAGCAGCGCGCGAAGCCGCCGGCCGCTCCCCGGGTGAAGCCTGCACAGCCCGCGCCCGGGACGGAGCCGCCGAATCCCAGCGATCCTGTTTCAGTAAGGCCGCGGGACGTCGACGATAGTTTCGTGCAGCCCTTCGTCGCGCAGTTAGTCCGGGCCGTGTCGTTCGAGCCCTTCCAGGATACGGCGCCCGAGGCGGGCGTTATCCCGCGAATCGCCCGGTCCAGTGCCGCTCGCCAGGCCGCGTCTCAGGCAGACCCAGCCGATGAAAAACCGCAGGCTACGGCGGGCGCCCTTCGGCAAACCGAGCGGGAAGCGGCAGCGACGACGCGGCAAGCCGAGCGGGAGGCAGCTACGGCCGGGCAAGCCGAGCGTGAAGCAACAGCCACAACGCGGCAAACCGAGCTGGAAACGCTGCGCGCCGCTACGCGAGCACAGAGCACGGCGCGCTCCGGCAGCATCGTGCTTTCGCCACAGGCCCGCGCCATGACGATCGATCCGACGGGCCGCCGCGTCACGTACGGCTACTACGGCCAGGCGACGCTCGACGAGCTCATCGACCTGATGGAGCGCCATCTCGCGGCGATGAAACGGTAGTCGGCGTTGGACTTTGGTCCACAAATCCGGGCGGCCCGCCTTCTACTAACAGAAGTGGCGGGCCGCCCGGATTCGCGTGCAAATAAGGGCCGCCCGATGTATAATGAGCCTCATCCACCGTCACTTTTTGGAAGGGGTATCCGCCGTTGCGCGCTGAAGTCGTTTCTGTTGGGACCGAGCTGCTGCTTGGACAGATCGTGGATACGAATGCCGCCTATATCGCAGGCGTGCTCTCCGAACTGGGGATATCCCTCTACCGGCGCAGCACTGTCGGCGATAATAGGAACCGCCTCCTTGCCGCGCTGAAACTCGCCCTCGACGAATCGGACGTGGTCATCACGATCGGCGGGCTGGGGCCGACGATGGACGATATTACGCGGGAGGGCCTGGCGGAGGCGTTCGGAGATACCCTCGTGCGCGATGAACAGATCGCCGCGCGCCTCCATTCGTTCTTCCAGTCGCGGGGGATGCCGGTGCTGGAGAGTAACCTGCGGCAGGCGCTGGTCCCGACGCACGGCCGCGCCATCGACAACCCCAACGGCACGGCTCCCGGCCTCCTGTTTGAGAAAAACGGCAAGATCGGGATCGCGCTGCCGGGGCCGCCGAACGAATTCATCCCGATGGTCGACAACGAAGTATCGCCCTACCTGCGCCGCAAGACCGGCGACACCGGAACGATCCGCTCGCTCGTCCTGCGTGTTGCCGGCGTCGGCGAAAGCGCCATGGAGGATCGGGTCAAGGATTTGATGGAGGACTCGAACCCGTCCGTCGCACCCTACGCCAAGGTGGGCGAGGTTCATCTGCGGATCACGGCGAAAGCGGATACGGCACAGCAGGCGGAAGCGCTCATTGCGGAGCGCGCCGCGTTGGTGCGCGCGCGGCTGGGCGACGCCGTCTATGGCGAAAACGACGCGCCTCTGGAGCAGGCGGTCGTGGAGCTGTTGGCGGCGCGGGGCTGGACGGTAAGCACGGCGGAGAGCTG
>JAYTEU010000010.1:0-6144 GCA_043734985.1 Chthonomonadaceae bacterium | reverse complement strand
GTCTTCAGCGCGCCGTAGCTCTTCGCCACCGAGGGCGCGGGATTGGTCGCCGCAAACCCCTCCTCCTGAAGCAGCGTCGCCAAAGCCGCCGTACCCAGCCCCAGCGCCCCCCGGCCGAATAGCTGCCGGCGCGTCATTATCAACTCATGTTCGCGGATCGGATTCATTGTTGCTGCTCTCATTTTCCAACCTCTGGTCTAAGTCTGCAAAGCCCGTACGGGCTCGATGCCGAACCCGCGAAGGCGGGTTTTGTAAACCGGGTACCCTTTGGGTGCGGGATTTCCCCGAAAGGGTCCGGGGTCTCTCGGACAATCCCGCGTCGACGCAGTCGAGCGGCTTATTTTAAGGGAATTGGGGTTTACGCGTCGCCCACCTTCCCATGGTTCAGGCGGAGCCGAATTCCAACTGGCCGAGTGAAATCAGGCTGTCCAGGTCTTCATCATTTCCAGGAAGCCACCGTTGGAATACCGCCCGCACGCTCGCCAATTGCGGCTCCGTTGCCTGGCCGAGCATACGTGAGATGTCGGCAACATCCTGCACGCGGCTTGCGTTGAATTTCATCAGGGTTAGATAAGTTAGAGGCAGTATTGGTATCCCCTGCGCATCTCGGTTTGACTGTGCTTCCAGCAGTGCAGCCTCGACCCACTTCTCCTCCCCGTAAAGCAAATCGATCGGGAAGTTCTCGGGCGACAGCCATTGGCTGCCTCCGATACTCAGTCTGCCTTGATAGACGAACTTAGCATTTGTCATTCGCTCTTGAGCGTCTTGCGAATCGTCGACGTGAATGAGAATATCTAAGTCGTCGGTCATTCTCTCAGGCATATAAAGTCTTGCGGCTGCCGCGCCCACTGCACACCAGTGAATCGTACCTAGGGTGGGCGTAAGATCTGGAAATTGCGTGTGTGTTGTCCGTCGAATAAGAAATTCGCGACCGCTTCCGCTTCCCGGTCGTTGTCGCCTTTGAGCCATTGAAATAAGCAGGCGGCGTGTCGTAGTCGCTGTATTCATCGGTTGCGAACCCTATTCCTTGGTAATGACTTCGTCCAGGTTCAGGACCAGGTTGGCGACGGAGGCCCAGGCGGCCAGCTCGGGAACGGGCAGGGTCTCGTTTCGCTTGGCCTCGCCGACCGAGAGCAGCTTCAGCGCCGCCGCGTTGTCCTTCTGGTACACCGCCAACTGCTGCTGGTAGTAGCCGAGGAGCACTCTCTGTTCGGCGGGCCTGGGGCGGCGAAGAAGCGTCAGGCGGTAGGCGTAGTCGATGCGCTGTTCGGCAGTCGCGCCGCCTTCGAGCATCAGCCGCTCGGCAAACTTGCGCGCCGCCTCGACGAAGCCGGGATCGTTCATCAGCACGAGCGCCTGGAGCGGCGTGTTGGTCACCGACCGGCGCACGATGCAGAACTCCCGCTCCGGCGCGTCGAACGTCTGGAGAGAAGGTGGGGGCACGGTGCGTTTCCAGAAGGTGTACATGCTGCGCCGATAGAGATCCTCGCCGTGGTCCTGCACGTATCTCTGCGCTGAGAATTCGCCTCCGAAAGCAATCTCCTCCCAGAGACCGGCAGGCTGATAGACCTTCACCGACGGACCGCCGATCTTCTCGACGAGCAGCCCGGAGACCGCGAGCGCCTGATCGCGCACGAACTCCGACTGCAGCCTGGCGCGCGGCCCTCGGGCCAGCAGGCGGTTGTCCGGATCCTTCTCCGTGAGCGCCGGCGTGATCCTGGACGTCTGCCGGTACGCCGCCGAGGTCACCAGCAGCCTCAGAATGGCCTTCGTGTCCCAGCCGGTGCGCACAAACTCCGTCGCCAGCCAGTCCAGCAGCTCGGGATGCGAGGGCTTTTCGCCCTGCGTTCCGAAATCTTCGGCGGTCTTGACCAGCCCGACGCCGAACACGGTCTGCCAATAGCGGTTTACGGCCACGCGCGCCGTGAGCGGATGGTCCGGACGAACGAGCCACCTCGCCAGGTCGAGCCGCGTGAGGCGCGGCTGCGCGGGCGATTTGGCGGCGTCCGTCTGGGCCACGGTCTTTATCCCGCCCGGAGGTGGGACGGCCGGCGCATTCGTGGCTGCGGCCGGCGCCATGCTCTCCGTCAGGAATTCGGGAAGGCCGGGATCTACCTTGTCGCCTTTCTTGTCGTACTGGCCGCGAACCAGGAGGAAGGTGTCGCGGATCTTGGGCATCTCCTGCATCACCATGGAGGTCGGAATGGCGGCGTCGAGCTCCGCGTGCTTCTTCCTGCGGCCGGCCAGCTCGGCGCTTAGCTTCTGGTAGGCGGGGTCCTCGCTGGAAAGGTAGGTGGTGAGAAGCGTCTGGTTCTGCTCCGCGCTCCGCTTCTCCGGCGCGATTGCGAGCAGTTGGCGGATCGCGGCGGCTCCTGCAAGCTGCTGGACCTCGGCGGGGCTGAGCTCGCGGTTGTAGATGCGCACGTCGTCCAGGCTGCCCCGGAAGTAGGCGGCGCCGTTTCGGCTGCCGATACGCGCGGCGACCGGCGTCTTGATAGTATCGGTCAGGCTGTTGTGCGTCACGTCAAGGTCGGCGGCCTTGCCGTTCACGTAGATGCGGACGCCCTTCGCCTTGCTCGACCCGTCGTAGGTCACAAACAGGTGCGTCCACTTGTTCAGCTCGAACTGCGACTTCGTGTTCACCCGGATCGCGTTGTTCTCCCACTCGTGAACGATATGGACGTAGGACTTCCGATCGCCGAGATAGAGGTCCCAGCCTCGGAACTTGCTGCCGTCGTCCATGCGCGAGACAACCGTCATCGCTCCGTTGTCCGTCGGGTAGATCCAGGCGCCGTAGGAGAACTTATCGGTCCGCTCGAAGGCTATGGCCGTACCGATCTCGGCATGGGTCGCGCCATCCAATTGGAGCGCGTTGCCGAACTTCCCGGCCGCGAACTGCGCCTTGCCCTTGATGACTGCGGCGGCCAGGCGGGTCTGCGCCTCTTTGGTCTCCACGCCGCTCGTCTCGTCGAAGGCGTAGTTGGCGAGCAGACCGGCGCTTACGGCCGCCGCGTCGTCGCCAGCCGCCAGCATCTTCGCTTCCCAGGCCGCGAGTGCGGGCGCTGCCTCGATAGCGCGCGCTTTCACCGCCTGCTCGGCCTGCGCCACCAGCTTTGCCGCGTCATCCAATTTGGCCTGCTGCTCGGCTGTCGGCACTCGGAGGAACGGCGCGGCGTTGCCTTTCTGGCCGTCCAGCCCGTTCTCGGCGATGTTATTGAAGAAGGCGTAGAACCGATAGTAGTCCTTCTGGGTGATGGGATCGTACTTGTGCGTGTGGCACTGGCCGCACCGCATGGTCAGCCCCATCCAGGTCGTGGCGGTCGTATCGATACGGTCGAAGATGTAGTTGGCCTGGTACTCCTCGGGGATCGCGCCGCCTTCGAAATTGATGGGGTGGTTGCGGTTGAAACCGGTCGCGAGCTTCTGCTCCAGGGTCGCGTTCGGCAGCAGGTCGCCCGCAAGCTGTTCGATCGTGAATCGGTCGTACGGCACATTCTTATTGTAGGCGTCTATCACCCATTCGCGCCAGCGCCACATATCCCGCTGGCTGTCGATGTGGTAGCCGTGCGTGTCCGCATAGCGCGCCAGATCCAGCCAGCCGATGGCCATTCGCTCGCCGTAGTGCGGACTTGCGAGAAGCCGGTCGACCTGTTTCTCGTAAGCGTCCGGGCTGCTGTCGGCAAGGTAGGCGTCCAGCTCTTTGGGAGTGGAGGGCAGGCCCGTCAGGTCGAAAGAGAGCCGTCGCAGAAGCGTCGCGCGGTCGGCCTGGGGCGATGGCTTTACACCCTCCCGTTCGAGGCGCGCCAGGATAAACCGGTCGATCGGGTTGCGCGCCCACGCGGCCTGCTTAACCGGCGGAAGCGCGGGCCGAACCGGCGGCACGAACGACCAGTGCTGTTTATATTGGCCGCCCTGAGCGACCCATCTCCTGAACAGCGCGACCTGGGCGGGAGTGACTTTCTTTCCCGATCCCAGCGGCGGCATGTGCAGGGGACCAGGGTCCGCCATGCGCTGGATCGCCTCGCTTAGCTCGGGCTTGCCGGGCACAATGGCCGTCTTCCCGGAGGCAAGTTTCGCGAATGCGCCCGCCTGCGTATCCAGCCGAAGCCCCGCCTGCCGCGGATGCTCGTCGAACCCGTGGCACTTGAAACAGGTGTCCGAGAGGATGGGGCGAATATCGCGGTCGAAGTCGAGAGCCGCCGTTACAGCGGGCAGCTTGGGCGGCGGCGCGGCCTTCTTCGGCGGCGCGGCAGGAGCGAGCGTGGCCGCGACCACCATCGGAAGGGCCAGCAGGGTGACTATGGAAAATCGCTTCATATCGCTCCTATTTCCGCTGCTCCGGCTATTTCCATCCGCTGTACACGACGAACCTTAGAAACAGCCCGATCCCCACCCCTACCAGAGTCACTACGATATTGATGGCCTTCTTGGCGGCCGTTGCATGGGTCCATTCGCCGCGCGCCAATATTGTATCCGGCGCGATGGCCATTAGACCTCCGTATAGGATCAGTAACGGCATGAAGATCATTGCTTTCTCGGGGAAATTCCCGCCGGAATCGTGAATGCCCTTAAGCCAGACCGCAATCCAAATGCCGACTCCCAGCAGCACGATGCCCAAAATGCGCTTTCCGATCGGATTCATTCAGCCAGCCCACCTTTCACAATTGAGACCCTGCGATTGGGTTCCCTGGCTGTCCCCGAGCCGTCGCCGGCGAGCCGCCACACTTACACCAAATTCGCCTATCAATGGCCGATTCCCTGCTGATTTTCGGCGGCGAAGCGCGCTATTTCCGACCTCATCCGCGAGTGTATCGCTATGCCTCGCCCGGAGCTGCTAACCAGACAATTCGAGAACGATCGTTGGGGCCAGATCTTCAAATTTAATGACGTAAGGTCATTCGTTTGCGCCGGTATATCGCTCGATCACTGGAAAGCGGTCCATCAGCCAGGACCGGCTCTGCGTGAAGATCGGGGGGCGAATACAACCCACGTGAATGATAATGTAAGAGCGGCGAGGCAGGTAGTGTCGGCAGCGATGCTCGTACTGCTTCTTAATTCTATCGCCCAGTGTGTCTTTGCTCATGGCGCCGTCCTATCAGATTTAGGCGCGCATCCGCTCCCTTCCATCCTTACATTAAAGCCAAGCATTTGGTTGACACACCGCCACGGAATTGTCAGATTATCGCCCTACTACTCCCGGCAACATCAATCCATTCTCAAGCATGTATTCCCAATCTGTGTAATCTGTGTAATCTGTGTCCGCCCCGGCTACGTGTCGGGGGAGAAAGCCCCTTCTCCGATCTGCGTTGATCTGCGCGGGTGCCCTCTGGGCGTGCGAATAAAGTCTCCCTAAAACCCCGCCCGAAGTTTCGCGCGCTCGATGTGGATCGCGTACACGAGCGGTGCGACGAAGAGGACTAGAGCAACCAGGCTGGCTGCGATCGCCTGGCCGATGTCTACAATGGCGTCGCGGTAGTGCGCGGGCCGCCAAGGATCGAGGAGGCACAGCAGAGCCAGCGCGACTACGGCGGCGTAACATGCCCAGCGCTTGAGCAGCCAGACGCGCCAGCCGATGACGAGCGAGGCGACCGCGCCGAGGAAAAGCGCGGCCGGCTCCCAGTGGGCAAGGCCGAGGCCCTCGTGCGAATTATCGATCAGGTTGCGAACGGCAGCAACGCACAGAATCAAGCATCCGATCCAGCAGACGAACGCCGCAATGCGCAGGCCGAGCGCGGCGAGCGTCTGCGCCGTCGCCTGACTGCGCGCTGCCGGAGATTTGTGGCGCAGCGAAACCGGCTTGTAACGAGACATCGGTGACTCCTTGTGAAATATTGTGAAATATCGTAAAGGTAGTTTCCGCATCCGGCGCGTAATTCCTTGCAGAGGCGACTTTTGACGAACGCAGCCGCTTCTGGTACACTAACCTCACATCGACCTCACAGCAAAAGGAACCACCGTGCCGACTGCCGCATTTGCCACCCTGGGCTGCAAGGTGAACCAGTACGAGACCCAGCGCATTCTCGACGACTTCGAGGAGCGCGGGTTTGCCATCACCGAATTCAATGCGCCCGCCGACGTCTATGTGATCAATACCTGCTCCGTAACGCAGGCGGCCGAGCGCAAATCGAGGCAGATGGTGCGGAA
>JAYTEU010000009.1:0-3759 GCA_043734985.1 Chthonomonadaceae bacterium | reverse complement strand
CTGATAGGCGCGGCGGAAGTCCTTCGCGAAGGGCTCGGCGTGCCAATGCAGCCGACAGTGCTCGCAAGCTACCGAGGCCACCTGTCCGCGATCCATGAGGCTCTTGATGATGAAACATTCGCCTCTGCCCGGCAAGCGGGACAGGCGATGACGATGGACCAGGCCGTCGAGTATGCTCTCGATCCGGATGCGGCCTGATCCCAGGGTCATTCAGTTCTCGGCGTGGGAATAAATTCCTCGCCTGGTGAAAACACAATGTCCGCCTTCGCGGACTGCGATTCGAGTCCGCGAAGGCGGACATAACGTCTTCACGAGCCGAGGACTTCAGTCCCACGGGCAACCGGCCGAGAACTGAATGACCCTGGGCCTGATCGCTCTCCGGGAGGAGATTGACGGGCGGAAGCCGAATGCTCGGGCGTAAATGGGTGGCGGAGAGCCGATGAACATTCGGGAAGGAAACTTGCGATGAGGGTGCGTAACCGGTGGGCGCCGTTTGCCGCGGCGCTGCTTTGCATAGTATTGGCGGCGGGCAGGGCGGAGGCGCAGGCCGATTCGGTCGCGATAGTCAACGGGGAGCCGGTCGGCGCGGCGGAGTTTTACGACCGCGTCCAGCGGATCAACGTGCGGGATTTCATTGTCACGGCTAAGCCGCTCACGTTCCGTCAGAACAGCGCCGGACAGCTCGTACTCGATCAGATGATCAACGAGCGGCTGACGATCCAGTGGGCCAGCAAGGCGAACCTGATGCCGCCGGAGACAGAGGTGGAGGCGGAATTGACGCGGGCCAAGGCGCAGCCGCAGGTCAAGCAGGCGCTCGCCGCGCATCAGCTTACCGAGGAGGGCATGAAGCAGAACATCCGGCTGGGGAAGGCACGCTTCAACCTCGCCACTACCGGCACGACCGTGACGCCCGAGGAGGTCGAGAAGTACTACAAGGATCACCTGGCTTCGTACACAACTCCGGAACGCTATGCGCTGGAGGGCTTCAATACCGACAAGCAGTCGGACCTGGCGAAGATCCAGGCCGACATCAAGGCCGCGCGACCGTTCTCCGAAATGGTAAAGACTTACTCCACGGACCCGAGGCTCACCGCCAGCAAGGGCGTAATGGGAGTGTTCAGCGCCAACGACCAGTCGATGCCGCCCGCGATCCACGAAGCGGCGGCGGCTATGAAGGAGGGGCAGATATCGCCCGCGATCAAAGTGGAATCGGACGCGGGACCCGGCAAGCCGAAGGTGGTAAACTGGTGGTTCCTCCACATGGTAAGGCGGCTGCAAGCCTCGACGCCGCCGTTCGGAGTGGTGCAGAAGCAGGCGGAGCAGTCCGCCCTGCTGGAGAAGGCGGGCGGGATGAAGGTCGCCGACAAGAAGATCGACGACTTCCGGCAGCTTTCCGAGATCAAGATCAACCTGCCGGGCTACGAGATGCTGCTGCCGAAACCGGCGAAATAGGCGCTCGCCCCCTAACCCGTACGGGAACCAATGCGGCTTGACTCTCCCCCGGAATCGGGGGGCGGGGGGCGCGGTCTAGAGAATGTAGCGGCTCAGATCCTCGTCCTTGACGATGTCTTCCAGGCGCTTCCGCACGAAGGCCGCGTCGACGTGGACGAACTTGTTCTCCATGTCGGGCGCTTCGAACGAGACCTCCTCCAGCAGCCGCTCCAGGACGGTGTGCAGCCGCCGCGCGCCGATGTTCTCGCTGCGGCGGTTCACCTCCGCCGCCACGCGCGCAAGCTCGGCGATCGCATCGTCGGTAAACTCCAGTGTGACGCCTTCCGTCTCCAGGAGGGCGACGTACTGCCGCGTCAGCGCGTTGCGCGGCTCGGTGAGAATACGCTTGAAATCGTCCTCCGTCAGGTTGTCCAGCTCCACGCGGATAGGCAGGCGTCCCTGAAGCTCCGGGATCAGGTCCGAAGGTTTGGAGACGTGGAAAGCGCCCGCGGCGATGAAGAGGACGTGGTCGGTCTTGACCGGCCCGAACTTGGTGTTGACGGTGGAGCCTTCGATAATCGGCAGGATATCGCGCTGCACGCCTTCGCGCGAGACGTCCGGCCCACCGCCCGCGCCGCCTGGGCCGCGGTTGGAGCCGGCGATCTTATCGATCTCGTCCACGAAGATGATGCCGGTCTGTTCGGCGCGGTCGATGGCTTCGCGCACCAGCGCGTCCCGGTCGATCAGCGCCTGCGCCTCTTCCTGGGTGAAGATCGTTTTCGCTTCGGAGACCTTCACCTTGCGCGTTTTGTGCTTGCGCGGTAGAATGCTTCCGAGGGCGTTCTGCATGTCCGTCTCATCGACGTTGGACATGGAGAAGACCTGCATAAAGGGGCTGCTCTGCGCCTCCTCGACCGTGATCGCGATCTCCTGATCGTCCAGGACACCGAGCTTGACCTGCGTACGAAGCCGTTCGCGAATTCGCTCCCGCCGGCCGGCGTCGCGACGATCCTCTTCGTGCTGAACCGACTCCTTTTCCGTGCGCTCGGCGGTCGCCTCGGGCGTCTCGACAGGCTCGGCCTCGGTCGCGCCCAGCATCGGCCCCATCATCTGGCGAATCACTTTGGAGAGATCCTGCGCCTCCGGCCCTTCGCGCCGCTTTGCGCCGCCCGCCTTGTCCGGCTGGAGGATGTCCACGATCCTGTTGATGGCTCGCTCTTCCGCTGCGGACTGGACTTCAGCGATGCGCTCGGCCTCCACCAGGCGGATGGAGCCCTGCACCAGGTCGCGCACCATCGAGTCGACATCGCGGCCCACGTAGCCGACTTCGGTAAACTTGGTCGCCTCGACCTTTACAAAGGGCGCGCGAGCGAGGATCGCCAGCCTGCGGGCGATCTCGGTCTTTCCCACTCCTGTCGGGCCGATCATCAATATGTTCTTAGGTATGACTTCGTCCCGCAGGTCTTCCGCGAGGAGCCGCCTGCGAAACCGATTACGGAGCGCAACGGCCACGGCGCGCTTGGCCTGGTGCTGGCCCACGATATACTTGTCCAATTCGGCGACGATTTGACTGGGGGTCAGCTCTTCGGTGATATCAGCCATCTTGTTGTAGGTATCTTTCCATACCGCCGGCCCGCGCGGGCCGCTGCGGCGCGATTTGCAACATTATACTCCAATTCGCCAATGTCGTTCGATTTGGAGATCCAGCGATCCGGCGGAATGCTGTCAGGGCGCCAGCAGCTAAACCCTGGGCTCCTTACACCGTGGGTTTGCGCCGGTGCCGGAGACCCGGCATGACGGCGTCATCGTCACACAACCGGCGCGCTTGACGCTCCTCTCACCGTTCTGTTATGCAGTTGGTAACTGCAGTAGATTGATCCTTAGAATCTATAGTATTGGAGGAGGGCACAGATGGAGCCCGTTAAGTACAGGGCGTGGGTTTTTGCCCGGCAGGGGCTGCAGGATCGCCGATACCCGACCGCGCGGCAGGCGCTGGCGGGATCGGGCTGGCAGCGCTCGGTCGGAGGCGTGTCGCCCTACCTCGGGATTCGCGCCCGGTCCGGAGAGAGCCGGGAGCGTATCGACGCGCTGGCGGCGGAGCTTCAGCTATTCGAGCTGCCAAGCGCGCGCGGATGCACCTACGTGGTTCCGGCCGATCACTTTGCGCTGGGCCTTGCGGTCGGACGTCCGTTCGGCTCGACCACCGAGCGGGCGACGGCGCGGAAGCTGGGCGTCGAGGATGCAGAGGTGGACGCGCTGAAGGAGGCGGTCGTCGTCGCGCTGGCCGCCGGGCCGCTCTCACCCGCCGATTTGAAGACGGTCCTCGGC
>JAYTEU010000008.1:0-9959 GCA_043734985.1 Chthonomonadaceae bacterium | reverse complement strand
CACGCAATCTTGATTGCATGACAAGTTTGCCGTATCGTTTTGCGGCCCTGCGCCGGCAGGTTTCGGCGCGGCGTGGCCGTTCTGGGCAGAGGCGCCGTTCCCCGCCGTGCTTGTCGAAATTGGGGTGCGCTGGCCAAGGCCATTCAATAGGTAACGCGGTCCCTCCATAAGTACGTCGTTTTCGGTAGAGATCGCGCCTGGAATACTGAGGTTTAGTCCATGGACTGCATGGCGCAAGCGCCTGAGTTCGCTCCTATGAACTTGAAGAGAAGCGGCCACGGCTTCAACCTGGTCCGTATTGGTGTTAAGCTGAGTCAGGAGATCGTGATTCGCGCTCTCTGCCATCCTGCGGGCCTCCATCTCAAATACCTTGCGGCGCATCTCGGCGACGGTCTCCAGCGCCGAAATCTGCTCTGAAATCTCGGTGAACCGGCGCGTGACTCCCACTTCGAGCTGTTCGAGCTGGTCGGCGTAGGAGTCGTTGGTCTGCTCCAGTTCCGAAGTGCGCTCGATCATATCGTTGAGCTGGTCGTGGTGCTGTGTCGCCTGGTACTCGATAAAGCCCTGAAAATGGTTTGACAGTACCGCGACCCACCACATTCCGGCAATCAGACCCAATGCGCAGAGGTCGACCACCCAGAGCTGAGGAGAGTGGCGCTGTGCGTTCAGCATCTCTACTGGGCTGCCGCCGCCGCCGGTCTGGAGGCTGGTTGCAAAGAAGACCAGAGCCATGGCGACGAGAGTACCTATGGCGACGTGCATTGCGGTACGTACGTTCATATGGATGTGGTCATCCCTTCAAAGCTGGTTGCGGCGGCGCAAAGCCGGGTTTGGGTAGAGATGCAATTGGCAGGGGAGCCTGGCAACGGACGCTGAAAGAATCATGGTGACCGCCACCGACTACCATTTTACTCTTATCGATACCAAATAGCAAGCGCCGCTGCCAGGCAGGATTTGCCCTGCCCGCCGCGAAATGAAGGCGGGGCATCCGCGCGCACTAAGCGGCTATGCATAATTCCTTCGTAGCACCCTGGTTCGCAGCCCCTGAACGGCTTCGCTAGGGGGCCTGCGGCCCATTTCCGGGTACCCTTTGGGTGCGGGGCAGAATACGCTGCTGCAGGATCTACGATCTTTCTATGCAGGGCTACTTAGAGGAGAAACCATGCGTGAGCGTATCTTTTCGGTCTTTCCGGCAGCCATCGTACTCATCGCGGTGTGCGGCTTCGTAACGCCTGCCTGCGCGAATGTGTCACCGGCAGGTCTCTTTACCAACGGCGCGGTCTTGCAGCGCGACCAGGCTGTCCCGATTTGGGGCACGGCGGCGGAGGGCGAGAGAGTAACGGTCACGCTTCGGGATCGCCGAGCGGTCACCGAGGCGAAAGGCGGACAGTGGATTGTGCGCCTGCAGTCGCTCCCTGCCGGTGGACCGTACACCCTTTCGATAGTCGGCCGCAATCGGATTGTCCTGACAAATATTCTGGTTGGAGAGGTCTATATATGTAGTGGACAATCGAATATGGAATGGCCGCTCGCCCTCGCCGCGAACGCGGATCGGATCGTTGCTGAGGCGCGCGATCCACTGTTCCACCTCTGCCAGATACCCAGAGGGGTTTCCGACATTCCCGCCAAGGATATTGCTGCGCAGTGGCAGTCCTGCACGCCGGCAACGGCTCGCGGGTTCTCGGCGGTCGCCTACACCTTTGGCCGCAGTATTCGCCGCTCTCTCGCCGTGCCCGTCGGATTGATCCAGAGTGCCTGGAGCGCGACACCGGCGCAGTCCTGGACGAGCCGTGATGCGCTGCTCGCAAATCCGGAGATGGCGCCGCTGGTCACCGCGTACGACCAGGACAGAGCCGCCTATTGGCAGGCCATCGACGAGATCGACGCTCTGCGCGAGAGGGCTAGGACAGATCCGAATGGCCTGCCGAAATCCGGCTCCGCGCTGCCGGGCATCCCCAAAGCGCCGCCCGACCCGACCAGTCAGCACAGTCCGTCCACATTGTACAATTCCATGATCGCGCCGCTAATACCGTATGGAATCCGCGGAGTGATCTGGTACCAGGGTGAGTCGGATACCGGGAACGCGCGCCGGTACTCCACTCTCTTCCCGGTGTTGATCGAAAGCTGGCGCCGCGCCTGGAAACAGGGCGATTTCCCTTTCCTATTTGTGCAGTTGGCTCCGTTCATGGCCCGGCAGGAGGGGCCGCGCGAGAGCTCCTGGGCGGAGCTTCGAGATGCGCAGCTTGTGACGAGCCGCGCAGTTCCAAACACCGGGATGGCCGTCATCACCGACGCCGGTGAAGAATACGACTTGCATCCGCGGGACAAGCAGACTGTGGGCGAGCGTCTGGCGGGGCTCGCGCTCATGCTGATCTATAAACAGGATATCGAGGCCAGCGGGCCCGTGTATGAAGCAATGCAGGTGGAAGGCGACAAGATCGCACTGCGGTTTCAGCATCTCGGTGGTGGGTTGGCAATGCACGGAGAAGCCCTGACGGATTTCATCATTGCGGGAGAGGATGGGAGGTTTGTGCCTGCGTCGGCCGTGATTCGAGGAGAAGCGGTAGTGGTTTCGTCGCCCCTTGTGTTAAAACCGGTCGCCGTGCGGTACGGCTGGGCAGACTATCCACAAGGCAACCTCTGGAACAAAGCAGGGCTTCCGGCTTCTCCGTTTCGCACGGATACGTACAAAGTAAACGGCGAGAAGAAATAAGGTGGATTGGGCGTGTCGCTCCAATGCGGTTCAGCGAGGGCGACGGGGCTACCCGTCGAACCCTCGTTTGCGGTATTTGAGAAACGCAACCTACTACTGGGCGGACGGAGGTTCGCGGCGCTGTGGGTTGACGATCACTCCGTCGAAGATGGCGGCGTCGGTCTTTACGTGGCAATCTTGGCCCACGACGCATCGTTCCAGATGCGTACCCCGCATTACGACCGCGCCATCCCAGAGAATGCTGTCCTTAACCGTCGCGTTCTCTTCCACGGCGCAGTTGTTTCCGATCACCGTGTTCTCCAGCACGCGCGCCCCCGCCATGATGCGGACGTTATTGCCGATGGCGACCGGATATCCGATCTCCGCGGAATCGTCGATCTGAACGTTCTCGCCCATCCAGACGTATTTGCGCACCTCCTTGAACGGAAGGGGAGTATTCACGCGGCCTTCGAGCATATCGATGTGCGTCTGTTTGTAAACGCCCAGACTGCCCACGTCCTTCCAATAGGCGGCCGTCAGGTGTCCGTACATGGGGAGCCGCCGTTCCAGGAGCAGCGGAAAAAGCTGCTTTCCGAACAGGTAGTTCCCACGGGGTATCAGGTCGAATATCTCCGGCTGGAAGACATAGACGCCGGTATTTGCCGTGTTCGAGAAGATGACCTCGCCCTTTGGTTTTTCGAGGAACCGGGTGATTCTGCTGTCCTCGTTCATGAGGACGATGCCGTACTCGCTCGGATCGTCGACGAGTGATAGGGCAATCGTGGAAAGCGCTCCCTTTTCGCGGTGCGTTTTCACGAGCTTGGTCAGGTCCATGTCGGTAAGGTCGTCTCCGCCGATAACGATAAACGTATCGTCCTTCAGGAACTCCTCGGCCCGCTTAACGCTGCCGGCGTCTCCCCAGAGCTTCTCCTCGTACGACCAGTGCATCTCAACGCCCCAGCGGGATCCGTCGCCGAAATAGCCTTCGATCTGGTCGCCGAGGTAGTGAAGGTTTACCATTATCTGATCGAAGCCGTGTTTTTTTAGCAACACGACGAGGTATTCCATTACGGGGCGGGTGAGGATGGGCACGAGGGGCTTTGGAACGCTGCGCGTGAGTGGGTCCAGCCGGGAACCGACTCCCGCAGCAAGGATCATCGCTTTCATGAATTACTCCTGAGGCAAATTACAAACAATCATCCATTATACTGCAAACCGGCGGATCAGATAATGATCCGCCGGCGGCGAGAAACGCGAATTGGAAGACGAGGCTGCAGTCGGCGAACGCTAACCCGCAAATTCGCGGATCAGAGAGGCAACGTAGCGAATCTGTTCTTCGGTCAGCTCCGGATGTATCGGCAGGGAGAGGACTTCGCGCGCGGCTTTCTCGGCTTTGGGGAAGTCGCCCTCTTTGTAGCCTAGGTAGGCGTAGGCCGGGTGCATGTGCATTGGAACGGGATAGTAGATCTCGCTATCCACATCGTGCGCCTTAAGGAACTGCTGAAGGGCATCCCGGCGAGGGTGCCGAATGGTGTACTGGTGATAGATATGGTAGTTGCCGCGCTCGTGTCCCGGCAGCCCTATTCCCTCTTCGTTCACTTCGGCGATGTCGGCGAGGAGCTCATGGTAGAGCGCGGCGTTGCGGCGTCGCCCCTCGTTCCAATCCTGGAGCGCCGGAAGCTTCACCTGGAGGATGGCGGCCTGTATGGCATCTAGGCGGCTGCAGTAGCCAACGCGCTCGTAGTAGTACTTATGCTGCCGTGTTCCGTGGCCGCGAAGGCTGCGGAGCTGATCGGCTATGTTTTCGTCGTTGGTGAGAACCATTCCGCCGTCGCCATACGCCCCGAGGTTCTTCGTCGGGTAGAACGACAGCGTGGTGGTATCGCTGTGCATGGCGATAGGCTGGCCGAATTGGCGGGCGCCGATGGCCTGGGCGGAGTCGATGATCAGGCGAAGATTGTGCCGCTTTGCGATATCGGACAGGGCGACTCGGTCCGCCATCTGTCCGTAAAGATCGACTGGAAGCAGCGCTTTGGTCCTTGGCGTGATCGCCGCTTCGATTCGGGAGACATCCATATTGTACGTACAGTTGTCCAAATCGACATAGATCGGCCGTGCGCCGACCAGCGCGATGGCTTCAGACGTCGCGCCGAACGTAAAGGCGGTGGTGATCACCTCATCGCCCGCGCCGATGCCGCACGCCACGAGCGAGAGCACCAGCGCATCCGTGCCCGAGGCTACGCCGATGCCGTGGGCCGCGCCGCAGGTCGTTGCGATCTCGTTCTCAAGCTGAGACACGACATCGCCGCCGCTGAAGCGGCAGCTCTCGATGACCGTTACGATAGCGGCGTCGATCTGCGCTTTCAGCTCGTAATACTGCGCTCGCAAGTCCGCGAGTGGAACTTTCAACCTTACCTCCCAACCAGGACTATGCCAGCCCTGACACACGGCCAAAATACGCCCTTGAGCCAACGCCAACGCGAGCGCGCATTACCCACGGCATTCGGTTTGGAGAACGCGCGCACAGCCTCCAACTCCTCGAATAATGCTAAGCCAACGCTCTCGCCGTATTCGGAGATGTTCCCTATAGGAGCATTGCACGGGGCGAAAAGTTGCGTGATTCCGAGCCGCTATCTCCCTGGTAAACGTCGCCGAAACAGGTGCGAATCTGCGGCTTCCGGTCGGAAACAATGAAGTGCGCCCTCGGTATTGCCGTGCCGCCCTGCTCGGGGGCAATGTGCGCGAGTACCGGCATTCGCCCTATTGGCAGCAGCTCCTTCGGGAAAGCGCTTGTCAGAGGTCGGAGACGTGTGCCCAAGCCTACAGTTGGTATCACGGCGCTGCGGATCGCCCTGCGGGCCGGGAGATGTGGAGTGGACATAGAACCCCTGGATGGGACTTTTGGCGGTACGCCTCGTCACGCTCCGCCTGTCGTTTCTACGTTCTTTGCCGCATTGTAGCAGCAACGGGCGAGCGCTGTCAATCCTCGGCAGCGCCCATGGTGGACAAACTTTTGCGCTATCTGATATACTGGGATCATTGGACGCGGGCCGTCGCGCGGTCGCCTCCACTAACGGTCCGCTGACCGGGCTTAGTGCCGCCGTCGTACCGTAATTCCAATTGCGCATCGCACTTGTCCCCCTATCGCTAAGTATCCCGGGAGAGTACAACCATGTCAAATTGTACCGCGCCGTCGATTCGGCCATACTATAGCTCCCGATTCGGCACGTCGTTGTCGCATCGGCTCGCCAATCTCGCGTTTTGCTGTCTGGTCCTCACCTTGCCCTTTTTGGCGGGCTGCCGAACCCGGAGCTTCCTCTCCACGAAGCAGGAAGTGAACCTGGGCCGAGAAGGCGCGCGCCAGGTCGAGCAGCAGTACAGGGTCGATACCAACTCGCCCGATGCGGAGCGCGTGCGCCGGGTCGGACAGAGCCTGCTGGCCCATACCGACCACCGTGACATACCTTATACATTCAAGGTCATAGACGCGAAAGAGATCAACGCTTTCTCCATCCCCGGCGGCCCGGTCTACATTTACCGGGGACTACTGGACCTGATGGGCGATGACGATGACGCGCTCGCCTGCGTGATCGGCCACGAGATCGGCCACGTGAACGGCCGTCATGCCGCCAGGCAGATATCCTCGCAGCTCGCAACGAACGTGCTAATCAGCCTAACTCCCATCGGCGCGACGGGGCAGAACCTGGCGGGCCTCGGCGCGGAACTGGCGGGCCTGAAGTACAGCCGCGACGATGAGTACGACGCCGACCGTCGCGGCCTGAGCTATGCCCACTTCGCGGGATACAATCCGCAGGGCATGGTCCGCTTCTTTGAAAAGCTCCATCGCCTGGAGAAGCGGGAGGGTGGCGGCGGAGACCCGGAGTGGGCGCGCAACCACCCGGTGACCTCCGCCCGAATCGCCAAGGCCGAAGCCATGATCGAAAACAAGGATTACCGATACGGACAGTGAGGTACCTATGCCCAGCATATTTCTATCCGAGCCGGACGTTCACGAGTGGACGGAGGAGCGCAGGTTGTACTATTCCGACCATCCAATATCGTTTGGTCGCTACCTGAATATTACGGGCGATAAAGACTATGTCGAACTCGTTAATGGGATACTGGTGGAGAAAATGGCGGCGCATCTCGATCACGAATGGTCGATAGCCTGGCTTTATCACGTTCTTGGCGTAGTCGCCGGCAAACTCCAGTTAGGCATTGTGATCGGGTCAAGGACCGCCGTTGAAATAAGCGAATTCGGCGGTCGGTTGCCTGACATCCTCTTTGTAAGCCAGGCACGCCGGGAGATCGTTCAGCAGAAAGCGGTGTACGGGGCGCCGGATCTAGTAATCGAATTTCGGTCGCCGGGCGACCGTCCCTCGGACATTATCGCCTTAGAGACGGACTATCGGCAGATCGGCGTGCCGGAAATCGCGTTTGTGGATAGGCGTAAGGGAGTGATACGCCTCCTTCAAAAGCGCGATTCCGGCTACGAGGAAACGGTTGTAACGGCTGGGCGGTTCGCATTCGAAGCGCTGCCTGAAATTCACCTCGATGCCGCATGGCTCCTCGGAGATATTCGGCCCGAACCATTTGACTTGGTTACGGCATTAGTGGCTCAAATTCAACAAGGCGATTGAACCGACTACATTCACACGTTTTAACTGGCAAACATGCGGCGGCGTTCGAGTAGTTTCCCCTTTTTTTCCTGCCAACTAACCAGGCGCTCCTGCTCCTGCCGGATCTTTTCGGCGGGAGCTCTTTCCGTGAAGCTGGAGTTGTTCAGCATCCCCTCCGCCCGCGCTATCTGCTTTTCGATCTCCGCCAGCTCTTTGTCGATGCGCGCCAGCTCCTTCCCAATGTCCATGCCGTCGCCGATCTCCAGGAACACTTCAGCGCCACCGATGGGCGTGCCTATCCACCGGCCGCTTTCCGGAGAAGGTGCGGAGGTTGTCAGCGTGAGACCGCTCAGCCGCGCAAGTTCGGCTATCAGTATCGTGTTTCCCTCCAGCGCTCGACGCGGCCCGTCGGCGGAAGGCAGCGCCTGTGCCTGGAGGCGCACGCCCGGCGCGATCCCCAATTCGGCCCGAAGATTCCTCAACGCGCGCGTTGCCTCGATCAAGACGGCCATCTGCTCCTCGGCAGAAGCGTCCGTCAATTCCGAGTTAGCCTCCGGGTAGGCAGCCAGGCAGATGGACGCGCCGCTGCCATGCGCTATATCGCCGGTCTGATCGAACGAAGCAGGCAGATCGGTCAGATTTGCGACTGCATACTGCCCGTGCCCTTCGGGCATGCCAATTGCCCCTACTGCCGACTGCCGACTACCGACTGCCGAATGCTGCGGTAAAGCCTGCCATATCTCCTCCGTGATAAACGGCAGGATGGGGTGCATTAGCCGGAGTGTCCGATCAAGCACATAGGCGAGCATATTCTGGGCGTTCGGGCGGTCGGCGGCATCTCCACGCAGTCGTGGCTTGGCCATCTCCACGTACCAGTCGCAGAACTCGTTCCAGAAGAACTCGTAGAGGGCGCGCGTGGCGTCGTCCATATCGTAGTTCGCGAAGGAGGCGTTCACGGCGGCAATCGTCGCATTAAGTCTGGACAGTATCCAGCGATCGGCGATCGTACGCTCTGCGGGTGGGGGCAGTTCGCCGGTCACGGCCTGGACAGCTTGAGTGGGTGGGAGGGTGAGAGGGTGAGAGGGTGAGGCGGCATCATCGCCTACTGCCGACTGCAGTTGCCCTCCGGGCGTGCCGATTGAATCGCCGTCACCCAGGTTCATAAGTACGAAGCGTGAGGCGTTCCAGAGTTTGTTGCAGAAGTTACCGGCGATCTCGGAGCGCTGCTCGCTGTACTTAATATCCTGATTCTTGCCGGCCTGCTGCATGAGCGAGAAGCGCGTGGCGTCCGCGCCATATTTGTCAATTAGTTCGATGGGATCGATTCCGTTGCCCTTCGACTTGCTCATGCGCTCACCCTTCTCGTCGAGCACGGTCGCGTGGATGTACACATCGTGGAAGGGGATTTCGCCGGTGAAGTCGAGGCCTGTCATAATCATTCGCGCCACCCAGAGGTAGAGAATCTCCTGAGCGGTGGACAGCAGGCTTGTCGGATAGAAATAGGCGAGGTCCGCCGTTTTCTGGGGCCAGCCAAGGGTGGCATGCGGCCACAGGGCAGAGGAGAACCACGTGTCCAGCACGTCCTCGTCCTGCCGGCAGTCCTCCGTCCCCAAGGCGGCCACAGCCTCCTCGCGGGTACGCGCAAAGGTGTGGCGGCGTCCGCTCGGCTCCAGCTTGCCTCCCTTTGCGGCGGAGTCTTCCGTCCACCACACCGGGATACGATGGCCCCACCAGAGCTGGCGGCTGATGTTCCAGTCCCGGATATTCTCCATCCAGTAGAGGTAGATGTCCTTGTAGCGCTCCGGGAAGAAGCGGATTTTCCCCTCCTTCACGGCGTCGATGGCGGGCTGCGCCAGTGGCTTCATGTCCACGAACCACTCCTCCGAGAGCAGCGGCTCGATCACCTCTTTGGAGCGATCGGAGATGGGAAGCTGGATCGTGTAGTCCTCGATTTTTTCGAGCAGTCCGAGCGCTTCCATGTCCGCGAGCACGCGCTTTCGCGCCTCGAATCGGTCCAGCCCGGCGTAGTCCGGCCCCGCCTCCTCGGTCATCCTGCCGTCTTTGCCGATCACCACGATCTGCGGCAGTTTGTGGCGCAGTCCACACTCGAAGTCGTTTAGGTCGTGGGCCGGCGTCACCTTTACCGCGCCGGACCCGAACTCAGGCTTGGCATACTCATCGGCGATAAGCGGGATTTCGCGGCCGGTGAGCGGAAGCGCGATCTGCTTGTCGAAAAGCGGCTGATACCGCTCGTCGGAGGGATTGGCGGCCACGGCGGAATCGCCCAGAAGCGTCTCCGGCCGCGTGGTGGCGATGGTGATATGTCCGGAGCCGTCGGCGAAGGGGTAGCGGAGGTGGTACAGCTTGCCCGGCCGCGTCTCCATATTCACTTCGATGTCCGACACCGACGACTGGAACTTCACATCCCAGTTCACTACGCGCACGCCCCGGTAGATTAGGCCGCGCTCATACCAGGACCGGAACTCCTCCATGATGGCTTCCACGTAGGAGTCGTCGAGCGTGAAGCGCACGCGCTGCCAATCGAAGGAGCATCCCAGCTTCTCGAACTGGTGATAGATGCGGGTGCCGTACCGTTCGCGCCACTCCCAGCATTTCGCGTTGAAGGCTTCGCGGCCCAGCTCCAGCCT
>JAYTEU010000007.1:0-8802 GCA_043734985.1 Chthonomonadaceae bacterium | reverse complement strand
GGCATTAGGGGCGCATAACTTACCGCCCCTCTCCAGCGGCGGCCAAAGTTGGTGGCGTGACGACGCCCGAGATGAGTTGCGGGGCGTGGGTATCGGGATTCAGGTCGGAGTACTGCCGGAGTTGCGTAAGGACGGCGGTGTACGGGAAGCGTCGCCCCGGGCACCACGTTCGCTTGGTATCCCTGTGCCTCAGCACGCGGTCCGGCGAGATATGGTATTCCGACATGAGACGCTCGCATAGACCGATCAAGGCGGCCAATTGGCGTGCAGTCGGCCTGGAAGGCTTCCAATTGTGATGGTTTGACGGATCGAATGAACCGACCAGGCAAATTCCTAGCCAGGTGTTGAAATGCGGCGCGTGGCAGCCGATGCAGTGATCCGGCCTGCCCTGCTGCACCGTTCCATCGGGCAATATTACGTAGTGATAGCCGATATGGTAAACCTTGCCCTCGAAAGTCGTCGCCCATTGAGGATGATCGTCGGCATGGATCTGCTCAAGTCGGTCCGCATCGATGGGAATGCCGTGGACCTTCCCGGGAGTCATGGACGAATGGAGCACGATCCCGGGCGGGTCAGAATAGAGTGAGGCCGCCGGGACAGTATGGTGCGAACGATCCGCGCGGCGTGTTCGCACCCGCGATATGACCCACACTGACGAGAAGACCATTAGAGCGCAAAGCATGCCCAGTCGAGCAAGGCGACGCAGACGTCTCCGCCTATTACGACTCCGTCTCGCCCCCTGATTTCCCGTGCTTGCGACCTCCATCGCTTCGATCACTTTCTTGCCAGGCCAGATGGCGGAAACCCCATCTCCCACGTAAAGTAGACTATTAGCGCCGGTGTACTTCCAGAGTCGCGCCGCTCGACCGTCCCACACTCTATTATCTTGTTGCTTCTTCCGATATTGTAGTGCCTAACGCGTCGCCTGTCAAGCGAGCCTCGGGAACGCTCCGTCTGCCCGTGTTGCGGCCACCGATAAGCTCGGTCGTTCCGACGCGCGAAGCATCCGCGTATCTTGAAGAAAGAATAAATTGTCACAATGGTAGGTAAATATTGTCTTAAATACTAATAAAATTGACTAATATCATGTATAATTGTGTCGATATCGGACTGCAATGGAGCAAATACTATGGCGGAACAGGCGGAAATAAGAAAAATGCGCCTGCTGGAACTTCTGGCGGATGCCGAAGAGGCGCAGGATCTGGACACGCTCGCCGCTGCGTTGCGCTGCGATTCGCGAACGATCCGCCGCGACCTTGACTCGCTTCAACAGCTCCTGCATCGCATCCAGGGCCTGGAGGTCCGGCGAGGGCGAGTTCTGGTGTCGCGTGCAGGCTATAGTCCTGGTTACTTTTCAGACCAGCTTGGCCGAAATGCGGAAGCGAAACAGCGTATTGCTCGGGCGATAGTCGCCAAGCTTCAGGAGGATATGGCCGTCGCGCTTACGGCAGGAAGCACGCCATATGCGGTAGCAAGGGAGATCAGGCGGGTGGTGGTGGAAGGCGGCTCTCCCCGCAGTTTGATAGTGTTCACCAACAGCGTACCCGCGCTCCTGGAGCTGGTGGCCGCCGGCGTCTCGACCGGCGCACTGGGCGATATCTATTCCCCGGAAGATTGCGCTCTGCACACGCCGGAATTTCGCAGCGCGTTCCAGCCCGAGGTAGCGATCGTCGGCGCGAGCGGGGTCGTCTTCGGCAATGCGGCGAACAAGGGTGGACTGGATCTCTTTTCCCATCGCGCGGAAGAGGCATCGTTCCTCAAACAACTGCTCGCCGGAGTCCCGGAAATCATTGTCGCGGCGGACTCCACCAAGCTCGGCCGTCGGCATCCCTGGTGTTTTGGTGGGCCTACGCTTGCCGGGAAGACCGTCAGACTGGTTACCGACGCATTGACTTCCGAGCAGAACGACGATCTGACACGTCTCGCCGGGCGACTGGCCGAGCAGGGCACGGACTTCCATTTCGAAGCGAGCGGAACACCTGAACGCTAATATTTAGGAGCAACAAACATATGTGCGGCATTACGGGCTACATCGGTCAGCGATCCGCGGTATCCACCGCGCTTACAAATTTGAAACGGCTGGAGTACAGGGGATACGATTCCGCCGGTATCGCGTTTCCGAACTGCACTAAGATGCAGATTGTGCGGGCGACAGGCAAGATCGCGAACCTGGAGCGAGCGCTGCAGGGCCGTGATACGACTGCCCGCGCCGCCATCGCCCACACGCGCTGGGCCACGCATGGCAGGCCAACCGAGGCTAACGCCCATCCACATTGCGACTGCTCCGGGCGATTGGCGGTCGTCCACAATGGGATCATCGAAAACTATGCCGAGCTTCGCCGGGAGTTGATCGAACAGGGGCACCAGTTCCTGTCGGAGACCGATACGGAGGTCGTAGCGCATCTTATCGAGCGCGAGATGGCCGAACAGGAGACAGTGCTCGGGCGGGCCGATCTCTCGCCCAACGAGTTCGCCCAGGCGGCGCGCGCGGCGATTGGGCGGCTTCGCGGGGCCTATGCGATTGCGGTTCTCTCACAGCAAACGCCTGAATTTGTGTTCGTTGCGCGCAAGGACTCGCCGCTAGTGATTGGGCTAGGAGAGGGTGAAAACTTCCTGGCCTCCGACATTCCCGCGGTGATGCGCTATACGCGGAGGGTCATTCTCCTGGAGGATGGCGATTGCGCGCTGATAGGCGCCGATCTAGTCGCAGTGACGGATGCCCAAGGCGAACCTGTGGAGCGCGTGCCGCTCGACATCACATGGGACGACGCCGCTGCCGAAAAAGGCGGCTTCGATCACTTTATGCTCAAAGAGATCCACGAAGGTCCGCGAACGGTCCGGGACACGCTGCGCGGTCGCCTGACGGACAGCGGAGAGGTCATTCTTCCCAATCTCCCGTTCCAGCCGCAGGACTGGGCGCGTTTCCGGCGAGTCGCAATCGTCGGCTGCGGCACGGCCTATCACGCCGGAGTCGTGGCCAAGCGGCTGTTCGAGCATCTGCTGCGCCGACCGGTAGAAACCAGTGTTGCCAGCGAGTTCCGATACAGCGACCCGCTCGTCGATGCCGAAACACTGGTCGTGCTGATCTCGCAATCGGGCGAGACCGCCGACACGCTGGCCGCCATGCGGGAGGCGAAAGCGCGTGGCGCGACTACCCTTGCGATCGTCAATGTGGTGGGCAGCACCCTGGCGCGCGACGCGGACGCGGCGCTGCTGACTCAGGCGGGACCGGAGATCGGTGTTGCCTCTACTAAGGCCTACCTCGCGCAGTTGACTGCACTCTCGCTGCTCGGCCTCTTCCTGGCGCAGATCGACGCCTCGGGTGATGACGAGAGATCGCTGTCGCGCCGGAGGGAGATCGCCCGCTTCGTTGCGGCGCTCCGCGAACTGCCGGCGATGGTCGCAACCTGCCTGGCGAAGGAGGCGGAGATCGCCGCGCTTGCGGAGAGGCTATGCCGCCATAGCTGCTTTTTCTTTCTTGGCCGTGGCTACGATTTCGCCGCCGCCCTGGAGGCAGCGCTTAAGCTGAAGGAGATATCCTACATCCATGCCGAAGCGTACCCAGCCGGGGAGATGAAGCATGGCCCTCTCGCGCTCGTGGAGGCGGGCGTGGCGGTCGTCGGGTTCTGTACCCAGCCCGCCACCGCCGAGAAGATGGCCAGCAACCTGAAAGAGGTGAAGGCGCGCGATGGCACAGTCATTGCGGTGGTCAGGGAGGGCGACGAGGTCTCCGATTCGGCCGATGAAGTAATCACCGTTCCCGCGACCTTGGATGCACTTATGCCGATCGTCGCGATGGTGCCAATGCAGCTTCTCTCGTACTATGTGGCCAAAGCCCGAGGCTGCGACATCGATCAGCCCCGCAACCTCGCGAAGAGCGTGACGGTGGAGTAGGGGTGGAAGCCACACGCTGGCCTACCGCGGTCCGAGTTGTTAGGACTCTGGTTCCAGCAACTCGGACCAACTCTCCACTTCAAGCAGACGATCGACAAGGACTTGAAGCGTCGGTATCGAAGTGATCTGATTTAGCGCTGCGACGGTATTGTCCGTTGGTGTGCCAAAACGTCGCGAAGCCAGACGCAGAATTGTCTCCCGGATACCCTGCAATTCACCTTTGGCTTCACCTTTGGCTTCACCTTTGGCTTCGCCTTCACTCAAGATTGCTTGGTAAGTGGCCGATTCTTTCATTCCCATCACCCCTTGTAACAGTCTCTTCGACAGTTGGTCCGAGTATTTCAGGCCCATCAGCACGTACACGCTTGTCCAAATCTCAGTCGCATCCGATGAGGTCGCCTCCACCGCAATCCGTGCGCCCATGCGACGGATCACGCCTGGTAGATCGGACGCCTCCACCTGTGCCAGAGGAGCTGCGGCAAGCACTCCAAACGGACCGTTAAGGATATCCTCTACAGGAATCTCCCACAGGCGAACGATCGCATATTCGAAGGCAAGATACTTTCTGCCACGGCGATCGGTTCGATCCACGCGGCCGGTCATCGCCGGGTGCGCGGCCTCTTTGCGGAGAAGTACGACCACGGTCTCTACATGCTGTCCGAAACGGTAGTCCGCGAGCACATTATAGTGCAGTGCTCTGTCATCCATGCGCGGATCGGGGCCGGACTGAAAGTCGATATGTGCCAAGCCGCCGCCTGACATCCGCATCAGTATATCGGCGGACGCCGAAACGGTAGAAAGGTCGGCTGAAAGCAGTTCTTGAATCTCCTCCTCCTCAACCAACTCGGCATCTATAGGCGGCAGTCCAACGAACTCCAGCCATGCGGCAGGCTCACGAGCGACCAGGTACTTTAGCGTTGCATCGTAGGCGTGCGGCACACGCTCGCTCCTCTAGCCGACGGTAACCGGCCCTATCGTTATCAGAACAAAAATACGCTCAGTGTGTTGACCGGAATTCTTTTTTTATTATACACAATTTCAGGAATGGCGGCAAGCCGCAAAACGAAGTGGCGGAAGTCTGTTGTAATCATAGATGATAGATGGAAGATTCATAGTGATGACGAAGGTTGGCAGAGCCATTGTCTCCAGTGAGCCACGATCCAACATAATCCCACGGGAAACTCAGACGGCAAAATTCCGACCTGCTCGCAACTGCGGAAAAGCGTCGTCGGGCGCGTCTCCCTCGGGTACAATAGTGCGCACTATGGATTTATCCTCTCCTACCATCCCGACTGCCTGGCCCGATTACTCCTTTAGCGTTACCCACACATCTACGGAAACCGGCGTTACAGGTCGTTGCGGCGCTCTGACGCTGCCGCACGCCACCGTCGAGACGCCGGTCTTTATGCCGGTCGGAACCCAGGCTACCGTAAAGGCGATGACGCCTGAGGAGCTTGCGGAGATTGGGTTTGGTATCATTCTTGGGAACACCTATCATCTCCACCTTCGCCCGGGGGAGGATCTCGTTGCGCGGGCCGGCGGCCTGCACCGGTATCAGGGCTGGAACGGCGCGCTGCTGACCGATAGCGGAGGCTTCCAGGTCTTCAGCCTCACCGGCCTGCGGCGAATCGGCGAGGACGGCGTCGAGTTCCAGTCGCACATCGACGGCTCTCGTCACCATTTCACGCCTGACACCGTAATGCAGATCGAGCGGGATCTCGGCGCGGACATCATAATGGCGTTCGACGAGTGCGCGCCCTATCCCTGTACCCATGATTACGCCCGTGAGGCTATGGATCGTACACACCGGTGGGCTGAACTGTGCGTCGCCGCCTACAATCGGGCAGGCAGGCTGGCGACGGGAGGCTGGCCGCAGGCGCTCTTTGGAATCGTGCAGGGTGGCATCTACCCGGACCTGCGAAGGGAGAGCGCGGAGTTCCTTACCGGGCTGGACCTGCCGGGTTACGCGATCGGCGGCCTGGCCGTCGGCGAGGAGAGCGCCGCGCGGAACGAAACGATCGAGGGTACGGCCGCATTGCTGCCCGTCGAAAAGCCGCGCTACCTCATGGGAGTGGGCACGCCGATCGACATTCTTGATGCGGTGAAGCGCGGCGTTGATATGTTCGACTGCGTGCTGCCCACGCGCAACGCACGCAATGCCCAGGTTTTTACCTCGCGCGGCGTGCTGAACATGCGGAACGCACAGTACAACGAGGACTTTTCCCCTCTCGACGCGAATTGTGACTGCGCCGTATGCAAGCGTCACACTCGAGCCTACGTCCGGCACCTGTTCCGGGCAAACGAGATGTTGGGTCCGCGCCTCACTACGTATCATAATCTCGCCTTTTATCACAAGCTTATGCGGGACGTTCGCGACAGCCTGAGACAGGGAACCTTTACGAGCTACTATCAGTCGTTTGCACGCGACTACGTAAAGGATTAGTACGGCCGAGCCACGATCCGGATTGGTCGGGCACGCCGAAGTTGAAGGGCCGCAATCCAGACGCGACCGGCGAATGCAAGGAGAAGTATGAAAGCCATGGGAGATACTACGGAAGTCATCTCCAAGGACCGCGTGCCGGTAACGCCGCCGCGCGCAGAGGCCAAAGCCAAGAGCGCGCCGCCCGCGCCGGCTCCGGACAAAGAGACCGTGCCACACCCGCAGACTGCTATCGGGCTGCGGGAAGTGCGCGGTAATGACAAGGTGCGCGCCTACATCGAACGGGCCAACGAGCAGATGGCCGTGATCGGTTACTCCGAGCACGGGCTTCGTCACGCCGCGCTGGTCGCCGCGATTGCCCGCAACATCTGCCTGGAACTCGACCTCGACGCGCGGACTGCCGAGTTGGCAGCCATCGCCGGGTATCTTCACGACATCGGAAACTGCATTCACCGTATCTACCATCCGCAGATCGGCGCGACGATGGCGTTCCAGCTGCTCGATGAGATGGGAATGCCGGCGCCGGAGATCGGCTGGATCATCGGAGCAATCGGCAACCACGAGGAGCCGGAGGGCGTCCCAATTAACGCGCTTACCGCAGCGGTTATCATCGCGGATAAATCCGACGTTCACTACACCAGAGTCCAAAACAAGGACCCAGCGACGTACGATATTCACGACAGAGTCAATCACGCGGTTCAACGGTCAAGGCTGCTGATCGACCGTAAGGAGATGCATCTCACGCTCGACCTGATCACCGATGTGAAGGAGGCGACCGTGATGGAGTATTTCGAGATATTCGTCATCCGTATGATCATGTGCCGAAAGGCCGCCGCGACGTTGGGCTGCAAGTTCAGACTCATCATCAACGGCGTAGAGCTGTAACATCAAAACCGCGGGACAGCCCAAAGTTTGAGACTTTCAGGCGCCGCGACAACCTCTAGAGGAGCAGTATGCGATCAATCAAATCGGCAATATTACTGTGCGCAATGACGGCGCTGGCGCTTGCCTGCGCGGGCGTTGAGGCGAGGGCAGGCGCAAAACGGGGCGCTGCGGGATTCGTCAAACTGTTCGATGGCCGGACGCTTGACGGATGGAAGCTGGTGGGCGGAGTTGGCCCGGGCTACGTGCCGAAAGATGGGATACTCGTTTGCCCTTCCGATGGCGGAGGCAACCTGTATACGGAGAAAGAGTATTCGGATTTCGTTTTCCGGTTCGAGTTCAAGCTGGAATCCGGGAGCAACAATGGAATCGGCCTGCGCGCCCCGCTCGGCGGCGACTCCGCTTATATGGGGATGGAGTGCCAGGTCTTGGACGATTCCGCGCCGATGTACGCGCATCTGGAGCCGGGACAGTACCATAGCTCGATCTACAAAGTGCTGCCTGCAAAACGTGGCTCGTTGAAGCCGGTTGGGCAGTGGAATAAGGAAGAGATCACTGCGGTCGGCCGGCACATCAAGGTCGTTGTAAACGGCATGGTAACAGTAGACGCCAGTCTAAACGATGTTACGGACCCTAAAGTTCTTTTTGAGCACCCTGGCTGCCGCCGCGACCGCGGCCACCTCGGCTTCCTGGGACATGGTCCCGCCGCGGTCGAGTTCAGGAACATCGCGGTCAAGGATCTCGGCAAGCCGGAGAAGGATAACACCCCTCCCGACGGCTTCACGACACTGTACAACGGCAAGGATTTGAAGGGCTGGAAGGGCCTCGTCGCGGACCCGCCGCACCGCGCCAATATGTCGCCCCTGGACCTCGCCACTGCCCAAAAGAAAGCCGATACGGGCGCGATGCAGCACTGGAAGGCCGACGGCGGCGAGATCGTCTACGACGGCAAGGACAACAGCCTGTGTACCGTCAAGGACTACGCCGACTTCGAGATGCTCGTCGACTGGAAGATCGAGAAAGCGGGCGACAGCGGCATCTACCTTCGCGGCAGCCCGCAGGTGCAGATCTGGGATCCGGACAATCACCCGGGCCGCCCGGGAGAAGGCTCAGGAGGCCTGTACAACAACCAGAAGAACCCGGCAGGTCCCAGCAAGCGCGCCGACAATCCGATAGGCGATTGGAACCGGTTCCGCATCCTTATGGTCGGCGAGAAGGTGACCGTCTATCTCAACAACGAGCTGGTCGTCAACAACGTCACGATGGAGAACTACTGGGAGCGCGATAAGCCGATATACCCAACCGGGCAGATCGAACTGCAGCACCACGGCTCGATTCTGAGATTCAAGAATATCTACATCCGCGAAATTCCGCACCGGTAGAGGCAAGCGAGCAAAGCGCCGCTCGTGCCTCCGCGCTCACGGAAGCAGGGCGGCCGGCTGAATATCAAGATGTAGTGAAACGAAGCAGGCTAGCGGCCAAGCACCGCGAAACCACGAGGCGGCAGGGAGACGATCAAATTGGCTCCCTGCCGCTCTGCTTTGGACCCGGTATCCAGCCACGTCCGCAGCGGTTCCGAGCCTGTC
>JAYTEU010000006.1:0-3281 GCA_043734985.1 Chthonomonadaceae bacterium | reverse complement strand
CAGCGCACCCAGCTCTGGTGGGATCTGCCCGTGATCGAATCGCTCGATCTGCTGCGCGATATCTACCGGGTTCCGGCCGATCAATACAAAGAGACCTGCGATGAGCTTGTCCCCCTGCTGGACCTGGAGCCGCTGCTCGATACGCCGGTCCGCCAGCTCAGTCTGGGCCAGCGCATGCGGTGCGACCTTGCCGGTTCACTGATCCATCGCCCCCAGATCCTCTTTCTCGACGAGCCGACCATCGGGCTGGACGCCGTCTCCAAACTGGCCCTGAGGGACTTCGTCAAGCGGCTCAATCGCGACAGGGGCGTCACCGTGATCCTCACGACCCACGATATGGACGACATCGAGGCGCTCTGCAGCCGCGTGATCTTGATCGGGCGCGGCGAGATCCTCTCGGATGGATCGCTTGCGGCGCTTCGATCCCGCGTGACGAACGAGCGGTGGCTGATAGTGGACCTGGAGCGCGAAGAAGAGACCGTGGAGGATGAAGACGCGGAAGTGGTGAGCAGAGATCGCGCGAGGGTCCGCCTGCGTTTCGATCCGTCGCGCATCTCGACGGCGGAGCTGATTCGACGGGTTACGGGCCGCTACGCCGTGCTCGACCTGTTCGTTGAAAACCCGCCGATCGAAGAGATCGTCGCCCGGCTCTACAAGGAGTCGGCGGTTTGAAACCCTACCTCTCGCTGCTGAGCGCGCGCTTTCGAGTCCTGCTGCAATACCGCGCCGCCGCAATCGCCGGATTCGGCACTCAGTTGTTTTGGGGGCTAATCCGCATGATGATCTTTCAGGCGTTCTACGATTCGAGCAGCGCGCCGCAGCCGATTGGGCGAGCGGATGCCGTGACGTATATCTGGCTCGGACAGGCGATGCTGCATCTGCTGCCGTGGAACCTGGACCCCGACATACGGGGAATGGTCCGGAATGGGACGGTGGCCTACGAGCTTCTCCGCCCGATGGACCTCTACGCAACCTGGTATATGCGCGCCGTCGCCCAGCGGACCGCGCCGACCCTCCTCCGCAGCATTCCGCTATTCGTCGTCGCGGGCCTGTTCTTTGGACTGCGGCCGCCTGCCTCGCCCTTTGCGTTTGTATCCTGGCTGCTTGCCACGGCCATGGCGATCGCGCTCGGCTGCGCGTTCTCCACGCTGATGAACGTGACGCTCGTCACTACCGTTTCCGGCGAGGGGATCGCCCGCTTCGCCTCGCCGCTGGTCTACACGCTCTCGGGAATGCTGATACCGGTCGCATTGCTCCCCTCCGCCGTAGTCCCAATCATTTACGCGCTTCCGTTTCGCGGGCTGGTCGATACGCCGTTTCGCGCCTACCTGGGCCAGCTTCCTCCCGGCGAGCTTGCGCCTGCGCTCCTGCATCAGATCGCGTGGACGCTTATCCTCGTGGCGGCGGGGAGGCTGCTTCTGGCCCGAAGCGTCCGACGGCTTGTGATCCAGGGAGGCTGACGACATTGAACACGGTGCAGCTCTATTTCCGGTTTGTCGGCATCTGTCTTCGCGGCAAGATGCAGTACCGGGCCTCGTTCATTTTATTGTCGGCGGGCCAGTTCTTTGCGCTGCTGCTGGAGTTCCTGGCGATCTGGGCGCTCTTCGCGCGGTTCGGCAGCGTTCGCGGCTGGTCGCTTGCGGAAATAGGGCTGTTTTACGGCATTACGCACGGCTCGTTCGGGGTGGCGGAGATTGTCGGCAGGGGTTTCGATACCTTTTCCGACATGATCAAATCCGGGGATTTCGACAGGTTCCTGGTTCGGCCGCGCAGCACTACGCTCCAGGTCGCGGGTCGGGAGTTCGACGGCCGCATCGGTCGGCTAATACAGGCGCTCGTCGTATTGTGCTGGAGCCTGCATGCGCTGCCGATAGCGTGGAGCGCCGCGAAGATAGCCGTCGTCTTGGCTATGGCTTTCGGAGCGATCTGCCTGTTCTACGGACTTTTCGTGCTGCAGGCCACGCTTTCGTTCTGGACGGTCGAAGGGCTGGAGATCATGAACGCGGTCACATACGGCGGAACCGAGACCGCTCAATACCCGCTGACGATCTATCGCCCATGGTTTCGCAGCATCTTCACCTTCCTCATACCGCTCGCGTGCGTCAACTATCTGCCCGCCGGTTTACTCTTCGGTCGAACGCATGCGGCGCTCTCCACGGCCCCATTGCTGGCGCTCTGCCCGATTGCGGGAGTGCTGTTTCTAGGCTTCAGCCTGCTGTGCTGGAGGGCCGGTGTTCGCCACTACTGCTCGACAGGCAGTTAATTCCTTCCTCCAGCCTAAAATGCAGTGGACACTAGTAATACCACTGCCTCCAACGTGAATCCAAGAATGGAACAATCTCCATAGGGCGGAAAACAGAGCGCGGAACACGTTCGGTTGCTCGCCGATTGCAACTATCGACGAATAACCGGATGGAAAGACGCCGGACATCGGCTTCTATCTCCGGCGCTCACCGGTCATGAGGAGACACTAATGCAGCTCGCGGAAGCAAGATCATATATAGGTAAAGTGTGCACCATCCGGTTTCTGGATCGGAGCGGACGGGAACACGCCGTCACGTCGCTGGTCTACGATGCAACCTATGTTCCGTTGTATGGGGGCTATTTCGTGACGGATATGGATGATATCCGGCTCGATCGCGCCGTCTCGGTCCAGGTTGCTGGAGAGCGGCTGGAATGCGCGGCGCCGCAGCCGGCGCTCGTAGCCACTGCCTGGAAATAGCGCTGACAACGCAAGAGGGGTGTTCGCGCGCAGACCATCGGATTGGCTGCCGCCATCCTCGTCTCAAGGCAGCAATCCTAAGCCCACCCAGCGCGCTTGCAGGGTGGGCTTTTCTCATGTGCAATCGAAGACGCTAGTCCGACCTCCGGCTGACGTGCGCTAGCCGGTCAAGGGTGCGCATGGTGGTGCGCCGCTGCTGGAGCGCGCGGTCGACCTTGAGCATCAGCAGTTCGAACACATCCACGTCCGGTATGTTCTTTTCGACATAGTCGTAGGCGCCCCGCTGCATGCACTCGACGGCGTTCTTGACGTTGCCGTACGCGGTCAGCACGATGACCTCTGTGAACACGTCTCGCTCTACGGCTGCCTTCAGCATGTTCAGGCCGCTTTCGCCGTCCTCCATGCTCATGTCCGTTATCACGATGTCGAACGACGCGCCCGGCTCGTTGATCACTCGAATGCCTTCGGCAGCGCTCTCCGCCGTGCGGACGGTATGCCCGTCCCGTTCGAGACGGCGCTTCACCGCGTTGCGCACTTCGTCCTCATCGTCCACGCACAG
>JAYTEU010000005.1:0-7400 GCA_043734985.1 Chthonomonadaceae bacterium | reverse complement strand
AAGGTCAACAATTTCATGGAGACGAATCTGCCGGGCGTCTATGCCGCGGGAGACATCGCCGCATTTCCGGGCAAACTGAAGCTTATCGCGACAGGCGTGGGCGAGATCTGCATCGCCGTGAACTATGCCAAGATGCGCATCGATCCGGGCTCCAAGGCCTTCCCCGGACATAGCAGCAACATGAGCCTGTGAGCGGTTTTGGGTTTTGGGTTTTGAATTGCAAGTGTGGGCGCGCGCGTCGCTCTGGATTTAAGGTTCCGAATCGTTCCGATTCCAGTCTAACGTGCCCGATCTCTCGCCCCATAATTGTACGTAGGGTTGCGATTTCCACTGTTAAAGGATTTTTTCTAATCTTCCGGCGTTTACAGGAGGAAAATATTACAGGAAATGCGAATTGCATGGGTAATATGTATATCAATAGTCAATAGTCAATAGTAGCGATCTTTGGCGAGCTTTCCGCCTAGGATCGCTACTGTGAACCTCTCACTCGCTCGAATGGGCGGATGGGATATGATGCCAGCAAGTCGATACGTTCCCCCCGCGCAATTGGACGGCGGAGAATTTCCGGTAGTCCGCGCATCATTTGCGCATTTGCGCAACGGCAGAGCCGCCCCCCCCGGCGCCGCCGATAATCGCAACATAACTCATGTCTCTGATACAAGAGGAGAACGTGCCTGCTATGCTAGCCACGCTACGCAAATTTCCTAACCGGAATCGTAAGCAATATTCATTTGGGGTACGAACGGCGGCGTTCGCCGCGCTCGCACTTGCAGTTGGATGTTTTGCGCCTGCTCTTGCCGGCGCGCAAGCCGCAAAGCCTGTGATTAAGGCTCTCGCCGCAGGGAGTGGAACGGCTATCACGTTGACGCCGAACGTGAATGCCTCGAACACAACCTACCATAACAACAATCAGCGCACAGGTCTGAATCCTACTGAAATCGCATTTACACTTGGGCCGAACTCCAACCCCGGTCGAACCACCACGGGCCAGACGAACTTCGGCAAGCTGTGGTCGCGACCAGTTGACGGCACGATCTACACACAGCCGCTGTTCGTACCGAACGTCCTGATGCCAAACGTACCCGATATCCTCAACAGGACCACTAAAAACGGAGTCTACAATGCGGTGTTCGTGTGCACGACCCACAACTCAGTGTATGCCTTCGACGCCGGCGGGAGCGCCCGGCTCACGACGCCAACGCTGAACAATACCTCCGTCCGAACGCTTCCTCTGTGGACTCTCAACTTCAACTTCAAGAACGCGCAGATCGGCCCCGTTCAAACATCCGACATTATCAGCGAAGACCTTCTGCCGGAGATCGGCATCACGGGAACCCCCGTGATTGACGTCGTTACGGACCCGGCAACAGGACGCCAAAAAGGCACGATGTATGTTGTTGTAAAGACCAAAGAGGGCGGCAACTTCGCGCAGCGGATCCATGCCATCGATATTACGACAGGCAAGGAAACCAAGACCACGTTGATCAACGTGAGCGTTTCGGGTGGCGGCGACGGAAGTATTTCCGATCCAGTATTTGGGTCCGCAGTACCCTTTGACGCACTGTGGGCAAATCAGCAGGCGGCGCTGACGCTTGCGAACGGAATAGTGTACGTTGCCACGGGTTCGCACGGAAATAACGGTCCATATCATGGCTGGATGTTAGCCTATAGCACGCCCGACCTTAAGCTGGTAGGCGCATTTAATACCAGTCCGGATGCCGATTCAAGCCTCCTTCCTTATCCTGGGGGCGCGGGAATATGGATGGGCGGATCTGGGCCTGCTGTGGATCAGACCGGCACCCTATTTTTCACGACCGGCACGGGCCTATTCGATGCCAGCCCAACGCTGCTCGGCGGCGGGAGAGATTACGGAAATTCTGTCCTTAAATTAGGTGGCTTTGGCGGAGGCGGCGTATTCGGCAATGGAGACAGCATTGGCGGCGGCGGTGGAGGCGGCGGCATTGACGGCGGAAGTGTGTTGGACTTCTTCACACCCTCTAACTGGGAAGACCTCAGCACCTTTAATGTGGAGTTCGGTTCGGGAGGAATCGTTCTGCTGCCGGATGTCGGCAATCCGTTGAGCCCCAATCTTGCGGTAGTGGCCGGTACGGAAGGTACGATCTTCCTGCTCGATCGGGACTTCATGGGCCAATTCAATACGAATTTCAACGCCGTGGTACAGGAAATTCCGAATGCGGTCGGTCCAATGTTCGGTATCCCCGCCTACTTCAACAACACCCTGTACTTTCAGGGAACGGGCGACTTCCTGAAGGCCTTCCAGTTCCAGAATGGAGTTCTCGATCCCACACCGGTTTCGCAGAGCGGCTTTTTCGGGTCGGGCCAATTCGGTTTCCCAGGCTCCTCTCCAATTGTGACCTCGGCGCCGGATGGCAGCAACGGAATCGTGTGGACGCTCGAGCGATTTGTTAAGCCCGCGATACTTCCCGGCTTCGGCATCCCGGACCCGACTCCCAATTCGGTGATCCACGCCTACAATGCGGCTAATCTGTCTAACGAGCTCTACAACACGCTCATAGCCGGTTCTCGCGATCTAACCTCGAGCGCCGTCTACACGTCGCTCACGGTAGCTAACGGGCGCGCATATGTCGGCGGCGTCAATGAGGTCGTCACCTTCGGCAACTTTGTCGATAACGGCATAACTGCCAAGCCGAACGAGGCGGACCACTACATTATTACCGGCGCCAACCAGGTTTCGCAGAAGGCCGGCAATTGGTACAGCATAACAGCGATTGGGCCGGACAATAACCCGATCAACCTCACGGGCAATGTCCACCTGAGCTATCGCAATCCGGGCGGCCCAGCGGTCAACATCAACACCATTACTTTCAACGGCGCTTCGAATGTGCTTTTCAACTATGCGTTTCCGCTACGTGGCGGCTACCAGTTCTATGCGAACGACGACTCGGGGCACAGCACGTTCGTTCCGAATATCGACCTGATGCCGCCCGGTACGCTGTTCGACAATATCTTCGTTATCCCGTCCGCAACCGCCGGACCGGACCACCTGATAATAACCGCGCCATCGCAAGTTAAGGCCGGCTCTACGGTGAACGTAAAGGTGCAGGTCGTTACCGCAACGAATACTGCCTACACATGGCGCCTGAACGGCGCGAACTTCTTCTTCCCAACAGTTGGCACCTCTGTCACGCAGCCCCAGGGAACACAGGGCGCCATCCCGTTCCTGCCGGTATATGCCTACAGCAACGGTCCCAACGTGCCGTTCCTGCTCAATACCTCATCAGCCAACGTCAATGTGAGAATCCCCGGCGTCGGCAACCATGTAATCGTGGTTGAGGGGACCGTGTCGTTCTTCTTCGGCCCCGACCCGGCCAACCCGACCCTGGTGATCAGCTACCCAGTCAGCGGAACCGCCAAAATCGTCGCAGTCCCATAATCGGGATGGCAACATTCGAACCAAAAGCACTCCCGTCCCTGTGGATGGGAGTGCTTTTGGTTTGAGGATCGGTTGCGGTTGGCGGAGTTACTTTGCGGCCCCCGGGAACACTGATATACTCCTGACCGACTGAACCTTAAGAGGATTGCATCATGGTCGAACTCGATTTTCTGAAGCAGTTGACGGAGATACCATCTGTCGGAACCGCCTGCGGCCCCGTCCTTAACCTATTGTCGGATCGGTTCGGCGCAGCCTATGATCGTATCGATGCCTCTGATGGGTTTTGCCTGTTTCACAAGGCGGGCGCTCCCATCGACCAGATAACGACGATTTTTGTCGCGCACGTGGATGAGATCGGCGGCTGCATATACGGTCCACGCGCGGAAGGGGGATATCACGCGCGGTACTGGGGCAACCGGCCCGGCATATATGCTTACAACGATCTCCAGGGCTTCGATTACCTGGCACAGAACGGAACGGAAGCCTTCCCGGTCGAAGCCGAGATCGTCAGCGTGGAAGGGCCGGTTCAGATCGTGATGCCCGGCAACAGCGGGCGGGCGTATGAGATCGTTTCTTATGCCGAGGAGAAGCGCCTCACACTCCATGGCGATAGTATTCGTCCGTACCGAACCGCATGGACGTTTCGCCAGGAGACGACTTTTGACGGCGATACCATAGACGGCAAAGCGCTGGACCCGCGCGTGACGGTCTACGCCGTGAGCGAAGCCGTTCAAAAGCTGGACGATCCGCGCGTTGCCGCCCTTTTCGTGATGGCCGAAGAGTGCGCCATAGACGTCGCGCAAAAGGCAGTGGCTTACCTGCAGCGGCACGCGCCCGCTCTGTCGCTGATCGTGAACGCGGACGTTCCTTCGATCGACAATATCGGCGAGGGGCGCCTGGACATGCCCGCTATCCGGATCTTCGAGGGTCGTAATTTCATCGACCCGGCCTTTGGGATTAGGACTTCTGACCTGCTGGAGAAGCAGAAGGTTGAGTTTCACCTGAGCGCGGCACGATCGGGCAGTCAGACGCTGTTATTCACGCCGCTGGCTCCCACCCTCTCGATTGCGCTGCCGAGCAAGGGAGTCCACCTTCCGCGGGTCAAGATGAGCCTCGCCGGTACGGAGCGCTGTATCGTACTACTGCGCGCAATCGGAGAGAACTCGCTCAATGGCGCCCTGTTGTAACTGCCTGTTATTCCGACTGGTCGTTGCGCGATGAGGACAGGCGAAGACAGTCGAATACCAGACGGGGTATTATGAATGAAAATAGGAAGTGGTAACCGAGAGAGGTTAGAGGGGTGAAATGGGACGTCTAGACAATCGCACGGCTATCGTGACCGGCGCGGCCCAGGGATTGGGAGAGGCAATCGCCCGCCGCCTTGCCGCGGAAGGCTGCCGGTTTATCACGGTCGCCGACATGAATATGGAGAAGGCCGAATCCGTTGCAGGCAGGCTCGCGAGCGACTTTGGAATCGAGTCGATCGCCACCCAGACGAACGTGGCAGACGAGGCTCAGGTCGGTGAAATGGTGCGAGCGACGGTCGAAGCAGCAGGACGGCTGGACATACTTGTAGCCAACGCGGGAATCCTGAAGAGTGGCGACATCGCGGAGATTTCGGCAGGCGACTGGCAGGCCGTCATTGCGGTCAACCTCGTCGGGTACTTTCTGTGCGCTCAGGCGGCGGCCAGAGTGATGATTCCACAGAAGCGCGGCGCGATCGTTCAGATCAATTCCAAATCCGGCAAGAAGGGCAGCTTTCGGAACAGCGCATACGCGGCGAGTAAGTTCGGCGGAATAGGTCTCACGCAGAGTATCGCTCTCGACCTTGCGCCGCACGGCGTTCGCGTAAATGCCGTTTGTCCGGGCAACCTGCTGGATGGCACGCTATGGCAGGAGAGCCTGTACGGGCAGTATGCGAAGAACCAGGGGCTGACGATGGACGAAGTGCGCGCAAAGTACGAGTCCCAGGTTCCGCTCGGGCGAGGCTGTACCTACGAGGATGTCTGTAATGTGGTCGCATTTCTAGCGTCTGATGAAGCCTCCTACATGACGGGCCAGGCGATCAACGTTACCGGTGGCCAGGAGATGCGGTGAGACGTCGAGGTATGGCCCGCGTGCTTCTGCTCGTCTTAGCTGCCTGGCTTTTGCCGGGCGGCGGCGGCGTTAGAGCGCAGAACAACACGCGACCCGAATTCTCGATGGATGCGCCGACGATCGAGGCGCCGTTCGAGTACGTTAAGCATCAGATCCTGGTTAACGGCGAGGTGGACGGCCGCAGGGTTCTGACTCTGCTCGTCGACATCGGCGCGGCGATGCCTGTATTCGACAGGAGCGTCCGCCTCGTCGGGACAAGGTTACCGGACCGCACGATTCGTGAGGCCGACGGCCATTCCAGCGCTACGACTGTTACGCTGGACGAGCTTACAATCGGGCAAGACGGGCAATGCGTCCATGGGCGTAGACTCGACGGCCTAGTGTCCGATCTGTCGCAGGTCAGCAGTCGGGTCGGCAGGAGAATCGATGGGATCGTCGGCTTGAGTTACCTGGCCGGGTTCATCGTCGAGATCGACTACACGAAGCGGTGCTTGCGATTCTTCCCGCCAAAGCGTTTCTCGATTGCGAGTTGCAAACCGAACAACCAGTCCAGCTTCCTGCTTCCGGTGCATACTTCCGATTCGACCCAGGACACATCAAGCCTATCGATTTCCGGCAAGCTAGCCGGGAGCTACGATTACGAATTCATACTTGACACCGGATTCAGAGGTTATGTCAGCATCTCGCGGTCCGACGCGGAACTCTCGGGGCTGCTCAAGCGTGATACGCCGCGAACTCTGGGAGAAAGCTTCAGCGTCAGCCATCGATTTCGCATCGAGAAGATCCGCACCGACTTCCTGATGCTGGGCGAGATCCACCTTTCCAACCGCATCGTCCAGGTAGACACGCGCAACGGAGATGGATACGGTCAGCATGGCATTATCGGGAACCGTCTGCTTCAAAACTACCGGATGACGCTGGATTGCGCCCGGCGCCTCATCTGGCTGGAACGAACGACCACGAAGGAGGAGCCCGACGAGACGGAAAAAGCACGGCTCGGCCTGACCGTGCGCATCGATTCCGGCTCAATCTACGTTGAGCGTGTCGCACACGGGTCTCCCGCGGAGCGGGCGGGCGTGAGCGCGGGGGACGAAATCCTAAAGATCGACGGCTTGCCCGTTGAAACGATCGGCTTGGCGACCGCGCTCTCGGTTCTCGCCTCGCCCGATGGGCCTACGGATCTCGAAGTCAAGCGTGAAAGCAAGGACGCGTCCTCACGAAGCGAACGTTTGACGCTGAAGGTAGTGCCTTTGCCGACTCTGGATTGGCCGGCTGGCTGAAGGCAGGAATCCGAAGCCCGTCGAGTGAAGTAACACTGGTGTTTGCCGAACGCCAAAATCGGAGGTATTGATCTGATGCAAGCTCGACCTCTAGTTCTTCGTCTTGCCCCAATCGCAGTCATTCTCCCGGCTGTCGTCGCGCTCTTCGTGGCCCGAATTCCGGCCGCGATGGCACAAGACAAACCACCCACTACCGTCGCTCCTTCCGCCGTGGCAAAGGTCGCGAAAGCGCCGCCAACAAAGTCCGCAAATGTGAAGAACGGCGAAATCTCCGCGTTCGACGCAGCCGCGGAAACACTGTCGCTTCGGGACCGCACCGGTAAGTCGGAAGTGTTCGTGGTAACACCGAAGACACGCTACAACCGAAACAGGCGAGTGGCCCAGCGATCTGATTTCAAGGTCGGCGATTCCGTGGTCCTCCATTTTCGCAAGTCGCGGACCGATGGCGCGCTCCTTGTGTCCGAGCTCGACGATCCGGTAAGTTGGATGTGGCTTCGCGGCCTGCGAAAGGCGACAACGCTTGCCGTGGTGAAGCTCATCTCGGACGATATTCTTTCCGTTGCGATTGGGCCGGACAGCGTGCCGTTGGACTATACGATCAGTGAGAA
>JAYTEU010000004.1:0-2172 GCA_043734985.1 Chthonomonadaceae bacterium | reverse complement strand
GAGGATAATCTCCTTATTTCGCTGCTTTCTCACATCGGCGGAACTCTATTCAAAACGCGCAAGATTACCTTGGGCAACATGCGGCTGATTGAGATCAAGGAGCACGACTTCATCCACGGCGCGCTGACAATCAACGGCGCGATGTCGAGCGTCATCTACTGCACGGACCTCCGGCAGGGAATTCTCTCCGTCTACATGCCCCACGATGGTCCGCGCACGCAGTTCGTCCGCTTCTCCGCGGAGATGCTCCCGCCCAATTTCGCCGCCGAAACCACGAAGTTCAAGCACTAGCGCTTACGGAAGCCAACAATGGAAGTGCGGGATTAGCTGAATGCCCCCGTGCCGACTACGTGCATTGCGTTAGGTTGTTCTTCAGGCAGGGAAATTATTTCAATTATCGGCTGGATAGACATTCGCGCTCGGGTTCCACCGTCCACGCTGGAGCAGTCAATAAGCCGGAGCGCCTCCTCCGGCGTCACTCGGCGGGCGTCCACGTAGTACGGCATGTTGCCCCGCACGATCGGCTCGTACAACTGGGCATCGTGTAGGAATGTGTTCCACAAGTCCGAGTGCTCTACAATGTGCGCGGCGACCGCCAACCTGGACGGAGCCTGCACAATTCGAAAGTTTTCCGCGTTGACACCGTCCGCGTACACACAGGCAACCAAAAAATGCATCGCCATTCCTCTCAGTGGGTCCGTTACCAACTGCCTATGCTTGCTGGGATCCATTTGCAGGCGCCGAACTGCGCGTCAGGTGAAGTAGAATCCCCAGAATCTTGTCAAGATGCTCGATATAGTAATCGTGAGCATCGATCCGCACTATTGTGTCTTCCAATTCCATGAACTTCCACTTTTCGCCAATGGTCACAACGCCAAACATCTTCTGCGTGAGACTACTCTCCTGCGCATTGAATCGTTGTGCGGCGATCATCTCCGCAATACATTGTGCATATCCCTTCTTCATATCTTCATTTTTTGCTTCGACCATCATTAGAATCGGGGCGCGAACAAAAATCAGCTCGGGCGAGCGCGTAATAATATAGTCGCAGAAGCCATTTAGTCCCATAGACTCATCCACATCGAATTCGACGCCGGACAATACGCCAATCTGCTGGTCGTTGAGTAGCCATAACTCAGCGAGAATAGGGGCGATAAGGAATTCGGACCGGGATTTCTCAGTGGAAACGCGTAATGCGAGGGGGCCAATGCGGGTTAGTTGCGCCTGAAAATCAGGGCGTGGAGTGACGGCCGCAACGTCGCAAAAGAGGTCGGTGGCTTCTTCGATCGTCAGGCCAAACTGTCGCGTCAACCGCCTCAGCGTGAAATTTGCATAGGCCATCTGAAGTAATCCGATCTTGAGGCACGATGGAGCGATCAGGGGCGCTTCGCCAATGCGAAGGACACCCCTAAACAGTGTACCGTGCCGATTGAAAGGCGTCAATACAGAGAAGGTACCTTTACGCGTTCTGCGTCATCTTGCCCTTGTCGGCTGCCTGCGCGTTCTTCCTGGCCTCTTCCTTCTGCGTGGCCATCTCCTCCACCGTCTTGGTGTGCAGGCGCGCCATGCCCTGGAAGCCCTCCATCGTCTTTACCCGTGTGCCGTTTTGCTCGTGCGCTGCCAGGCGGGCCTTGGCGGCGGGGATGGCGGCGGCGTATTGTGGCAGCCACTCCGCCTGCGCCACGAGCATCTCGTCGGTCATCTGCCAGACCTCTTCGGGATCGCAGACGGCTCCGGTCAGCGGATCGTGGAGCATCGCCTGCTTGAGGAGAGTGACGTCGCCATGAACTGCTGCCTCCATGCCCATCCGCTGGACGCTGACGGAGACCGAGCAGGTGGCGGCGCAGGCGAGCGGCAGTTCGCCGATGTGCGCCATGTGAATGCCGTTGCGGTCGACGAAACCCAGGGACTCGACGATACAGCCGTCCGGTAGATTGGTGACGAGGCCGGTGTTGGGGACGTTGAAGTGGCCGCGATAGGTGCGGCCGGTCTCCAGGGCCTCGATAATATAGGAGCCGTGCTCGTCGCTGCGCTTATCGGCGGTGAACTTCGGTGGCTCCTGGGTGAGCCAGTTCGGGAAATCGGTCTCGAACCAGTTTCGACCCTCCGTGCAGACCCGCAGGTAGCCGCCGGTTTCGCCGTTGATCCAGCTTGAGAGATCGATCCACTTGT
>JAYTEU010000003.1:0-5744 GCA_043734985.1 Chthonomonadaceae bacterium | reverse complement strand
ATTTCGGTTGGGACACACCGTGAATGGGTTCGCTGGGAGCCTTCGGCCAAATCCCGGGTACCCCTTGGGTGCGGGGCATCGATCTTTGTGCCATACGTTTTAAGTATTTCTTAGGGCCGCTTAACGCGGACAGTGGCGCGCCAACGGCCATGCTATAATATTGTGATTAGGAGGTCGAAGACATGGCTATTATGCACTTCACGGCAAAAATTAGAGACAATCGCACGATCGAAATACCTGAGGAGGCACGCGGTCTTGGGCTTGAGCCAGGCGACGAGGTGACCGTAAGTGTCGCAACCCGACATGGACTTCCACGTCCCGGCAATATCGGGCACGCGATTATGAGCCAGATCGCCGAGCGTCACAAGGGTCGTCGTATGACCTCTAGTACCACTACTGAGCGATTGCTTCACGAAGCTCGATCGGGAGCTGCCTATGGCTATGACCCAAGCGAGTAGTGCTTTGCCAAATTGCGTTGTCATAGACGCCAATGTCCCGATTGCCATCGCGGCAAACGAACTCGGCGCACCCAACGCGACATCCGCGATAAATCACTACCTTGCACAACAGTGTGACTTCTCTGCGCCCGGCGCTATCGTAGCGGAAGTCCTCTATGTACTTTGTGGCAAGGAGCACGACGGCAGTCTGACTGCTTCAGAATATCAGCAGGCTATCGAGGACTTCGCTCTTTTCATGTCGATGGTCAATTCGCCTCCCGGCGGTGATGGCTCACTTGTCCGGCGCGCGGCAGGTGTGCGTGGTACATATACCTGTCGTCGATCCGCGGACGGAATTTATATCGCTCTGGCAGAAGCACTGGCAACGTCCTATCGAACAGTCTTGCTGACCTTGGACGAAAATATGGCGAAGCAATCCGCGTGTTTCGCCCGCAATCATTGTTCATCTTTTGACAGTCTGAATGAACAGCGTTTTATTTGCCGGCAGAGGCGTGGAGGAAGCTGGCGATGTCGGCTTCGGAGACGATGGGCTCGCCGGGTGCGACGTTGTTGAGGCGGCCCTCCCGCATCCACGTTTCCAGCTCTCCAACCAGACTGAAGAGATGGGCGAAGGAGTCCACGTAGAAGAGCAGCGGCTGGTAGTGATCGATCTCGAACTGCTGGTTGATCACCCACTCCAGTTGAATGGGATACCTCTGAACCTCCGGCGACTCGATCGAGTGCTCGATCTCCCCATGCGAGCTTAGCAGCCCGCTTCCGTACACCTTCAAGTCGGACGCCGCGCCCTGGCCCGGTTCGGCGCGCATCAATCCGAACTCGATGGTGAACCAGAAGAACCGTGCCATCGCCTTGATGATGCCGGCGAGGCGGCGCGCCTTGACAGCCTCGTCCTTAACGTCCGCAACGACCTCGGCGGCGGTGTGCGCGCAGTCTCCAAATCGAACCAACGCGTCGGCGAAGGCAGGGTCGGTGTGCATGGGCACATGCCCGGCGATATCGTGGAAGATATCGGGTTCCGGCAGGTAGTCCAGATGGTCCGCGTCCCGGATCGTGATGGTCGTCGGAAACTCGCGGTTGCGCAGGCAGTCGAAGAAGAGGAACGCGGGAACGTAACCGCTGACCGGTTTCGCCCGAAAGCCCGTCAGCGGGCAGAGAAACTGATTGACGTCTTCGAGGCGCGGGACGTGTTTGGGGTCGAGGCAGAGGCTCTGCACACCCTGAAGGAAGTGCGGATTAGCGTACTTGCGCCACGGCTCCTCCATTCGGGCGTAGAGCTGCCTCCACGCGCGGTGGTTCTCCGCGGAGTAGAGCTCATAAGGCTGATGGATATAGAGTCGGCCGTGACTCCGCTCCTCTTCGATAAACGGCGCCCTGGTTGTTGTGAGCCCCGGTTTAATCATCGTCTTCATCGCGCTCCCCTTCGGTTAAAAGGCTTGCAGTTTGTAGGTTCCTACAGACTTCTATACGGGAGCGCGGGGCAATGTGTTTTGCGCGTTACCACTCCAGGGCATCCAGCATCGCCTGCTGGTCCGCCGTGAGTGCGGAATAGGGAATGCGCGCATCGCCGAAAGGGAAACCACGGCGCGTCAGGAGGTGCTTCAGGGCGGGGATCGAGCCGACCTGCTTGAGTGCAGTGCGAAGCGCATCGACACGCGGCTGCAGGGTGTCGTCACCGGCCCACAGGCGGGAGAAGAGACCGGGCGCGACGTTCGCGACGGCCGAGATAAAGCCGTCCGCACCCAGCCGACGGCCTTCGGAGGCGAATCCGTCGCTCGCCGCGAAGACGACACCGCGCGAGCCGAACCGCTCCACGAGCGCCCCAACTCGGTCCGCCTTGCCGGTCGAGTCCTTCGCTCCGGCGATGATGCCCTCCGCGAACAGCCGCTCCAGGCATGAAAGCGAGACCTCGTTGGCGGCGTACTGCGGGATGTTGTAGGCGAACACCGGCAGGCTCGTCGTCGCGTGTACCGCCGCGTAGTGCGCGAATACTGCTGCATCGTTCGCCGGATAGTAGATCGGTGGAGGCAGGAAGACGCCCTGCGCGCCCGCGTCCTCGGCGGCCTTTGCCAGGATCAGCATCTCCGGCTCGCGCAGGCCCCAGATGCCGGCGATCACCGGAACTCGCCCCGCCGCGGCGATCACCGTCTCCCGGATGATGCGCCGCTTCTCCTCCAGGGTCAGGTACAGGAACTCGCCCGTAGTGCCCGCGGGGCAGAGGCCCTGCACGCCGTTCTCCACCAGCCACTGCCCATGCGCCCGCAGGACACCCTCGTCCAGTCTATCCGTCGCATCGAACGGCGTCAGCGTCGCCACGTAGCAACCGTTGAATGCCAATTTTGTATGGCTCTCTGTATCGCTCATCTGGTCGTTACTCTTATTCCCATTGTCGTCTGTCTGTCGATCGAATGTTATTGTACACGAAAGCGCATGCTACAGGAAGTAAAGCGGATTGTAGCCGACATAGCGGTCGAAACTGCCGAGGGGGCGGCTGCTCATGAACAGGTAGTGGAAGACGATCTGCCAGCCGCATTCGAGGAGCCATCGCAGCGTGACTTCGTTGGCGCCGGCGAGTGTACAGTACTGTTCGAGGGGCTGCACGATGTCCAGGTCGCTATCGGCGTTGGCGAGGGCGAGCGAGAGGGCGGAGATGTGCGCCAGCATATGCGGCAGGTCGTTCGGGTCGGACGCAAGCGCGGGTCCGCTGGAGTGGTAGCCAATATAGGCGTATCCTACGATCTCTCCGGTCTGCTCACCACCATCGGGAAATCGCCGCGCACGCCGGAAGATGCGCGACGCGCCTGCCATTCCGCCCATCTCGCGAGCCCAGAACGCGTGCTCCAGCGGGCGCGCATAGCCGACGATACGGCGGTCGAGCGCGTCGATGGCCAGCGCGGTTTCCGGCGTCAGGACGAGTGGCTCGGCCCGCAGAACATCCCCAACCGCTCCGGCCGCCCTTCGCGACAGGGCAGGGTCCACGAAGGGCAGCGCCGTCTCCGCGATAATACACGCTGTACCTTCCGGAGCGCGGAGCTTCGAAAGCGGCCCGACCAGCATCATCATGGGGAGCCGCGGGAAGCAGTCGAGCTTGCGCACATAGAGGGAGTCCGCGCCGGAATGCTGCGAGGCCAGGATCAGGCGGGTATCCGCGCCGAAGCTTTCGCCCTCGTCCCTGCAATGGGCCAGCAGCGCGCCGCCTATTCCCTGGCGATGATGGCCCGGGAGCACGAAGAACTCCGTCAGGCTCCAGACGCCTTCGCGCACGACGCTGCGGGCGTAACCCACGATCCGGGCGCTCGTGAACCGCTGCTTCTCCTCGGCGACCCAGAAGCTGGATTTTTCCGTGTGCTGGAGGTGGCTGCGCGCGGGGGCGTGGTGCGACCAGGCCATCTCGTGGCCCATGGTGCGCCGCATCACTTCGAAGGTTGCGTATTCGTCGTCGAGGGTCCCACGCCGCACCGAGATATGACGGGGCAGCGTAGTTCGTTTGACCTGGGGATCGGGCTGGGACCAGAACATAGGCGTCAGTCGCTCTTGCCGATCCGGCCGCGGAGAGCCTCGAAGCGGGCGTAGGCGGCGTCCCACTGGTCTCGCGAGTCGGTCGGCGTGTACGTTTCGAGCGGGAACGAGCGCCGCACGACCTCGCGGGCCTGCTCCAGCGACCCGATCAGGCCACAGCCGAGCGCCTGCATCAGCACGTTGCCGGTGGCGGTGGCTTCCACGGGGCCGGCGATGACGGTGCGGCCGGTGGCGTCCGCGGCAAGCCGGCAGAGGAGCCTGTTCTGCGTTCCTCCTCCCACGATGTGTATGACCTCGATCCGGCGGCCCCGGAACTCTTCCAGTCGCTCCAGCGCCCAGCGATACTTCAGCGCCAGACTCTCCAGGCAGCAGCGAACGGTCGCGCCGATGCCTTCCGGCGGCGGCTGGCCGGTTTTCGCGCAGAATTCGGCAATGGCCTTGAGCATATCGGGCGGGGCGAGGAACTCGGGCGTATCCGGCTCGATGAGCGGCCCGAACGGATCGGCGTCGGCGGCCATCTGCGCAAGTTGGGCGTAGGAGTAGTCCGTGCCTCGGCGAGCCTCCGCGCGGCGGCACTCCTGGACGAGCCACAGGCCCATGATGTTCTTCAACAGCCGGATGGTACCGCACGCGCCGCCTTCGTTAGTAAAGTTGTAGGCGCGCGTCTCGTCGGATATTCGAGGCTCCCTCGTCTCTACGCCCATGAGCGACCAGGTGCCGCTGCTGATGTAGGCATAGTCGGGGGTAGAAGCGGGGACGGCGACGACGGCGGAAGCGGTGTCGTGCTCGCCGGGCGCGTAGACCGAGATGGGCCCGCAGCCTGCCTCGGCGGCGATATCGGGGCGCAGCGAGCCGATCAGGGCGGAGGTCGGGACGATGTCCGTCAGGATGTGCGCAGGCAGCCCGAACCGCTCCACGAGATCCTTCGCCCAGGTTCGCGTGCGCGGGTCGACCATCTGGCTGGTGCTGGCGATGCTAAACTCCGTGGCCTTGACGCCGGTGAACCAGAAGTTGAGCAGGTCCGGCATCATCAGCATCGTCTCGGCCTTCTCCAGGAGGGGAGATTTCGCCCGCTTCAGGGACAAGAGTTGGAACAGCGTGTTGAACTGCATGAACTGGATGCCGGTGCGGTCGAATATCTGCTCTCGCGGCGCGATTTCGAACGCGGCTTCGAGCATTCCGTCGTTAGCGTGGTCGCGGTAATGGCGCGGATTGCCGAGGAGCACGTCGTCGCGGCCCAACAGCCCGAAATCGACGCCCCAGGTATCGATTCCGATGCCGGCAATGTCCGGCCCATGCGCGGCGACGGCCATGGACAGCCCCTGCTTCAGCTCGTGGAACAGGCCGAGCACATCCCAGGAGAGCGTGCCGAGCGCGCGGACCGAGCGGCTGGAGAAGCGATGCGCGTCGTCGAGCCGCAGCCTCTCTCCGTCAAAAAAACCGACCACGGCGCGACCGCTTTCCGCTCCGAGGTCAAAGGCCAGGAATTTTGCTTCTGCTGCCAACTGCGACCTCACTTTTTGCTGTAGACACGAATGTAGTCGATATCCATCGTATTCGGAAAGACGGTGGCGTCGTTGGGATTACCCGGCCAATCGCCGCCGACCGCCAGGTTCGCCAGGACGTACATCGGCACGGCGGGGATGTTGTCTGTCGTGCGGTAGCGCTCACGCCCATCGACGTACCAGACGATCGAGGAGGGCTCCCAGTCCACCGCGAACGAATGCAGGCCCGCGGCGAAGTCCGGCCCCTTGTAGGGTTCGCCCTTGC
>JAYTEU010000002.1:0-6521 GCA_043734985.1 Chthonomonadaceae bacterium | reverse complement strand
TTCTGCGTCGTCGGCCGCCTCTTCGACGTCAGCGCCGATGTCGCCGAGAACACCTTCCATGAGATCGTGGGCGTCCTCAAAGAGGACTGTCCCTCCGACCGCTGGGAAGCCGAGAAACGCTGGACGAAGCGCGAACCCTCCTGGAAACCCGAGGAGATCGATCAGGCGATCGTCGATAGTTTTGAGACGCCGGTTCCCCGCCCGAGCGTGGAACCCAAGTAGACGCGTCTTTACTCGGGCAAAAAGAAAGATCACACCTTAAAAGACCGAGGTCATCACCGATATGCAGGGAGAGATGCTCGCCATCGATGCCGGTCATCGTGGACCCAAGTCGGACGAGAAACTCCATGACGGGATGAGTACCGTCTGGCGACGGGTTTGTTTGCTTGTGGTTGTGTCGTGGGCTTGGTTCCCCGAAAGGGTCCGGGGTCTCTCGGACAGTTAGTGCGTCTTACCTCTGAGCCATTGCCCGTTTCGCCGTGAAAAACCGTGCGATTGCGCGGGCATGTTCAGGGGTGAAGTCCGCCTGATTCACCTTCGCAACCGCATGGCTCAAAACGGCTATTCGTCGGATCATCTACTAACTCGCTTTGATACAGACGACTATCGGCGATGGCATAGTTGCCAGTAGAACCGGAGCGTATAGGCATACGATCTCTGTGACCGTATGCCCAACTGGGTGTCAACGGTAGGCCTAGAAATGCACTTCCTGGTCGCCCCAGCAGGTCTGCAGGTAGTCGACCTGCGCTGCGTGGCTTTCGGCGTGACTGCCGGGTAGGTTCATAAAGAAAGCCATTGGCGCGGAGAAGCCGAACGGAGTCTCCACGGTGGAGGCGATCCGCTCCGGAGTTGCGGCGTCGAGCGCAGCGAGTATGTCGTCGGTATTCTTGCGGAGGAGCTCGACTGCGGCCTCGCGCGTTGTGACCATTTCCTCCGCGGCGTCTAGGTCTGCAAACAGCTTCGCCATATCCGTGGTTGGAAACTTGCCGTATCGGATAAGCATTGCGAAGTTGCCTGCGGTACAGGCGGTATGCGCTGCTATCCTCAGAGCAGAATTCGCGGTGGGCGAAGGCGTCCACGTCAGCTTATCGTCCGGCACAAATGAGAATGTCTTGAGGAACCGTTCCATACCCCGCACCGCGTTCTGCTTGCACATTGCTACCAGATCGTCCAATTTCGTCCTCCGTTTTTCGAAATGCGGCCGCGCGGCGAATCGCCGAGGGTCCGCTATAGTGTCTTTACTCACGTTTGGTTCCGAGGGCCGATACTAACCCGCGCTCGATCGTGAAAATTGGGCGATGCAAGTTGGGTGTCTGCCCGCGACGATGCTTTGGCTGCGGGCGATCGCCTTACCGTCACTCCGGTTTTGCAGCATAGGCGGCGAAGCTGTCCAGGATCGCGTTCCATCCGTGCTCGTGCTCGCCGCGCTTTTCCGCCGTCGGCAGGAGCTCGTGGGTAAGTACAAGTTCCGTCGAGTCGCCCTGGTCCGTTAGCTGAAGGGTGACCAGGGTCTCACCCACGTCCATATCGGAATCTTCCCATGTCCAGGTGAATGCCAGCGTTTCGAACGGCTGTACGCGGCGATAGTCGCCGCTGACTGAGAAAGGGATTTTCTGCTTGCCGAGAAAGGTGATCCGGTAGCTGCCACCCACTCGGGCGTCGATGTCGGTGGAAACTACCGTTACGTCTTCCGAAGGGGTGAACCAGCTCTTGAGCTGAGCCGGATCGGTCCACGCGCGGAAGATCCGCTCGGCAGGAGCCGCGATAACGCGGCGGATCGTGAGGGTGGCTGTGTTCGCGGTCTGTAAATCTGCCATGGCTACTCCTTGGGCATAGGTGGTGTCTGAAGGAACTGTTCCAGCGCGTCGAGTTGGCGGTCCCAGAACGTTCGGTAGCGATCGAGCCACTCCGCCGCATCCTTGATCGATGCGGGATTCAGTCGGCACTGCTGGAAGCGGCCCCGCTTTTGCCGCATGATCAGGTCGGCGTCCGCGAGTATCTGGAGGTGTTTTGTGATACCGGGCATGGAGATGGGAAATGGCCGGGCGAGGTCGGTCACTGTCGCTTCACCCTCCGCCAATCGCAGCAGGATCGCGCGCCGCGTCGGGTCCGAGAGCGCGAAGAAAATCCTATCCAGCGACTGTTTGGGTTGTTTCTCCATGGAGCGGTTCCTCAATACTTAACCAGTTGGTTAAGTATAATACCGAAAAGAGGAGTTGTCAATAGCGGCTTGGAAGATTATTGCGGTGGTGAGGATCAGAACACGATGCGTTCCGTTGCCGCGTAGATATTCATCGTCTCGCCGCGAAGGAATCCGATGAGGGTGATGTTGAGATCGCGGGCCATCCGCACGGCCAATGAAGAGGGCGCGGAGACGGCGCAGACGATGGGAAGGCGGGCGACGGCGGCTTTCTGAAGGATCTCGAAGCTCGCCCTGCCGCTGATCAGCATCAGTCGTTCGTGCAGCGGTGTGCGGCCCGACAGCAGTTCCGCGCCGATAAGCTTGTCGACGGCGTTGTGGCGGCCGATGTCTTCCCGGATCGAGAGCAGCGCGCCTGCCCGGTCGAAGAGGGCCGCTGCGTGGAGTCCGCCGGTGCTCGAAAAGACGTGCTGCGCCTCCCGCATTCGGGCGGGCAGGCTGTAGATCGTCGCGGCGGTCATTCGGAAATCCGTCTCGGCGACAGGTGGGGCGAGGCAGCGCGTCGAGGCGATATCCTTCTTACCGCAGACGCCGCAGCTTGAGGTCGCCAGGAGGCTCCGCTCGCTCACCGATCGCGCCGAAACGGAATCCCAGGGCTTGATGGCGGTCAGCAAGGTATTTGCGCGATCTGGGTTCGCCGGGTCTGGGTCCTGCTTCATCACCAGGATGTCGGCGGCGCTGCCGATCAGCCCTTCCGCGAAGAGGAGTCCCGCCGCCAGTTCCCGGTCGTGCCCAGGAGTGCGCATGGTGACTGCCAGGCTCTCCGCATTGACGCGAAGTTCCAGCGGCTCCTCCTCGGCGACCAGATCCCGAGCCTCTTCCACGCGGCCGCAGCAGCAGCGGATCACACTCACTTCACCTGCCACGGCGTACTCCTTACAGGGTCATTCAGTTCTCGCCGAATTCGGGGCGCGGGATTGTCCGAGAGACCCCGGCCTGCCCCGGAGACTTTCGGGAACCTGTCCCGGCTATGTGTCGGGAGACTTTCGGGGAAATCCCGGCCTAAGTTAGCGAAGTCCGCCTGCGCGGACTCAATGCGGAACCCGCGCAGGCGGGTTTTGTAAACCGGATACCCTTGGGTGCGGTACTTTAGTGCCGCGTACCGAGAACTGAATGAACCAGTACTCCTTGCCTCCGACCGCGCCTTCCTGAGAGGGATTCCACAGACTCACACGGTTTCCCTGCCGGGCGGTCGACCGAGCCAGGGGCGTTCCGTTGAGAGAGTGCGGACTAAGGTACAATAGAGGCGCAATTGCGTCCAATCGATCAGAAAGTGGGTCAGTTTTCTTGTACCAGGGAATTATCGAGCGGTATCGCTCCCGGCTGCCGGTTTCTGAAACGACGCCTATCGTCACGCTGTGCGAGGGAGCTACGCCGCTGGTTCCGCTGCCGCGACTGGGCGCCGCGATCTCGCCGCTGCTTACGCTGTACGCTAAGTACGAGGGGCTGAACCCGACGGCGTCGTTCAAGGATCGCGGGATGACGATGGCGGTGACCAAGGCGCTGGAGGCGGGGCAGAGCACCGTGATGTGCGCCTCGACCGGAAACACTTCCGCCTCGGCGGCTGCGTACGCCGCGCGCGCCGGAATGGAGTGCTTCGTTCTCGTCCCGGAGGGCAAGATCGCGCTTGGCAAGCTGTCTCAGGCGCTTATCCACGGAGCGAGGGTGATCGCGGTCCATGGCAATTTCGACGAAGCGCTCTGCCTCGTGCGGGATATCTGCGCAACGCATCCGATAGCGCTTGTCAATTCGGTGAATCCGTACCGGCTCGAAGGCCAGAAGACCGCCGCGTTCGAGATCGTGGACGACCTAGGCGATTCGCCCGACTTCCACGCGCTGCCGGTAGGAAATGCGGGCAATATCACTGCCTACTGGAAGGGCTTTACCGAGTATCATGCGGCGGGAAAGTGCGCCCGGCTTCCCCGGATGCTCGGCTTCCAGGCTGCGGGAGCCGCTCCGCTGGTCGCGGGGGTGCCGGTAGTACATCCGGAGACCGTGGCGACCGCCATCCGCATCGGCAATCCCGCGGGGTGGGCAGGGGCCGTGGCCGCGCGCGACGAGTCGGGCGGCCGAATCGAGAGCGTGACGGACGCCGAGATCCTGGAGGCTTACCAGATGCTGGCGGCGCTGGAGGGCCTTTTCGCCGAACCGGCCTCCGCCGCGCCGATCGCTGGGCTGCGCAAACTCGCCGCCCTTGGATACTTTACGGAGCCCGCAACCATTACGCTCACTCTGACGGGCCACGGCCTGAAAGACCCCGACATGGCCGTGGCGCAGTCCGCCGTGCCCCCGCTGCCCGTGGCCGCCGTGCGGGATGCGGTGCTTAGGGCGATTGGAGTGTAGGAGATACCCTTATGATGCCGCCCGCCGTTCGCCAATATCTTAATCGCCGCGCTCGCGGGCCCGCCCGATGTTGCGGAACGACTGCTTAAAGGGCTGCACGCCGACGACCCGCGCTGGGACCTTCGGCCCGATCCGGAGCGTTTCTCCCTTCGCGAAGTGGCTTACGCTTGCGGACGCCGCGCGGGGGTGCGTGTGAGAAAGCGCCACACACACCCAGAGGGTACCCGCAACTTTGGGTGAGCGTGTGAAAAAAGCGCCCCCCACACCCAGAGGGTACCCCAACTTTGGGGGAGAAGGACTGGCGTGGCATTCGTCCCCCCGGAATCGGGGGGTTAGGGGGCGCACCTTAGGAAACGCGTCCTCCGGACCAAGTACCCACTTGCGGGTGGAGGGGTAAGGGGCGTGAATCCCGCGCTTTTATACACACTCTAAGAGAGGGGTGGAATGAGCCCGACCGAGTTCCTGCTGCTTTTGCACAGCGTGCCGCATCTGGGGGAGAAGGCGCTCGCGCGGCTTCTTCGGCTCAACGCGCAGCAGCGATTGACGCCGGAGGCCTTTCTCGCCATGAGCAGTTCCGAGCTTCAAAGCCAGTGCGAGCTGCATCTGGATGCCGCGGCGGCGCTGGATACGCACCGCGAGACCCTGTTGGGCCGAAGCGCGGAATTGGCCCGGACCCTGCGCACCTACGACATTCAGCTCCTTTCCGCCGAGAGCGCGACCTATCCATCTCGGCTGATCCGAAACGAGGACGCGCCTCCTCCGCTGCTCTATTCTCTCGGCAAACTGGCCCTGCTGGATTGGAGCTACACCGCCGAGCGATTCACGTTCACGGTCGCTGTATCTAATGGCGCGGGCGCTCCGACGCTCGACCGGATGGACAAGCTGGCGACACAGCTCTCCGCGGCGGGGGGTGTTCCGGTCACCGGCCACGACAGGGCTCCCTATCAGCGGCTTGCGCTCGCCGCGCAACGGCACAACCGCCCTTCGATCTACGTGCTGGACAGGGGACTGCGCGAGGCCCTTGGACCACAGTTCGACAGGCCGCCCTTTGCCGCCGCGCGGATTCGCGATCACGCGTTCGCCACGGAGCGCGATCTGGCCCTCTCCCCGTTTCGGCTGGACGATCACAGCATCGGGGCGAACAACCGGAGGCGCGACGCCTTGGTGTTCGCCCTGTCGGATATTATTATCGCGCTGGATGTGCGCGCGGGCGGCGCCATGGTCGAGACCTGCGAGCGCGCCGCTGCCCAGAAGCGGCCTCTCTACGTAGCGGAGGGAGGACGGGACGGCAACGCGGCGCTGATGGCAGCGGGCGGCAACGCGCTTCCGACCGGGCCGAACTGGGTCTCGGAGATCCGAAACGCGTTGCGAAGTTAGGAGAGCTCGATCGTGAATAGAGAAGGCCCCTTGCCGGAACCGATTTCGGGCGGAACCGATGGGACTGCCATCGGCGCGGACGAGGTTGCGAACCTGCTGCAGCGGTCGCTGAACGAGATCGCGGCCGGGCTGGAGTGCCCGCGCCTTGTCGTGCTTGCCTACTCTCAGCGGGACGGGCTGCTTCGCGGCGTGAAATCAGTCGGATTTGAGATGCCGTATCTGCCCGATCTGCGGCTCACGCTCGCGGATTTTACGGCGGCCGACCAGGCGCTGCGTACGCGGCAGGTTCGCCCGCTCTCCCTTGCGGGACTGCCTGCGGCGCTCCAGCCCCACCTGTCCGGCGAGCTGGTCGTGATCCCTCTGATGGTGGGCGAGCGACGTCTCGCCGTTATGATTGGCCAGGTGGGACCGAATGTAGTGGTCCGATCGCCCCAATGGCAGGAGCGGGCGGAGCAGCTTGCCGAGCGCGCGGCGCTGCTGGCGGAGCTTGCGGCCCTCTCTTTGGCGTATCAGGACGAGCGGCGTCTGCGGCAGGCCACGCAGTCGATCATCGCGGCGATTCTGGAGGGCAGGCCGCTCACGGAGATCGCCGGAATTATCA
>JAYTEU010000001.1:0-6610 GCA_043734985.1 Chthonomonadaceae bacterium | reverse complement strand
CTCATCGCGCGCACCGATTCTCGCAGTATTAACGGCCTTCCGGACGCGATCGATCGGGCCAACCGATATGTCGATGCCGGCGCGGACGCTATTTTTCCCGAGTCGCTTCAGAGCGTGGAGGAGTTCGCTGAGTTCGCGCGGAAGGTAGAGGCGCCGCTCCTGGCCAATATGACTGAGTTCGGCAAGACGCCGCTGATAACCGCGGATGAGTTCGCGGCGATGGGCTACGCCATGGTGATCTTCCCGATGACGGCGTTCCGCGTCATGATGAAGTCTGCGGAGTCCGTTTACACCGAACTGAAGCGGGCTGGGACGCAGGAAGCGCTTCTCGACAAAATGCAGACCCGGGTGGAGCTGTACGAACTGATCGGTTATAGCGAATTCGACCGGAGAGATCGCGAGATCGCCGACCGTAGTGACGATTGACCTGTGCCCTGATTTTCGTTCCAGCAGGCATCCAACCGTGGGCCGCTGCCTGAGCGGGTGAGGAGGAGGAAGCAATGAGCACGCCCTACAGCCCCGGACTTGAGGGGGTCACCGCAGGAATATCGGCGATTTCGGAGGTCGATGCCGACCGTAACGAGCTGATCTACCGCGGCTACAACATTCACGAGCTTGTCGACCGCTGTTCGTTCGACGAGGTGGCCTATCTGCTCCTCTATGGGAAGCTGCCGAATCGCTCGGAACATGATGCCTTCCTCGCGGAGGTGGCGGCGAACCGGGCTGTCCCCGGCGAGATTTACGATCTTTATCGCACCTTCCCCCGCGACGCGCACCCGATGGACACTCTGAAGGCGGCGGTTGCGGTGCTCGGCATGTTCGATCCGGAAGCCCACGACAACTCGCGCAAGGCGAACCTCAATAAGGCGCTTCGCCTTTACGCCAAGATTCCCAACCTGGTGGTCAACGGGTACCGGGTCTCCCAGGGCCAGGAGCCGATCGCCCCGGACCCCTCGCTCAGCCACAATGCAAGCTACTTCCATATGCTCACCGGCAAGGCGCCCGACGAATTCTTTGGCAGAGTGCTCAACGTCACGCAGATTCTCTACGCCGAGCACGGTTTCAACGCCTCAACGTTCGCCGCGCGGGTAACAGTCTCCACGCTGTCCGACCTCTACTCTGGCGTCGTGTCCGCCATCGGCGCCCTTAAGGGTCCACTTCACGGCGGCGCAAACGAGGCGGCTATGGCCATGCTCCTGGAGATCGGCGAGTCGGATCGGGCCGCCGCGTGGGTGAAGGATGCGCTGGCAAGCAAGAAAAAGATCATGGGCTTCGGCCACCGCGAGTACAAGAAGGGTGACGAGCGCGCCAAGATCGTGAAGACGTATGGCGTCGAGCTGGGCGAGCGCCTGAAGAACACAAAGTGGACGGAGATATCGCAGATCGTCGAAGACGAGATGATGAACGCCAAGGGGCTATACCCCAATCTCGACTTCCCTGTCTCCAGCGTCTACTATCTCATGGATCTGCCCATCCCGCTCTACACGCCGATCTTCGTCATGAGCCGGATTACAGGCTGGTGCGCGCATATTATCGAACAGCTCGACAACAACCGGATCATCCGCCCGCACAATGAGTATAGCGGCCCACATGGACTCTCCGTAGTTCCGCTCGATTCACGGTGAATAAGATAAGGAAGTAGGGTGGGGGCTTGTCCCCCGCCGCACGAATTTCTACACCTTTGTTCAAGTCACGGCATAGGTGGAGCGGGGATGGGCGTGTGGAGGACGGGACTCTCCTGGACGTGCCGCTGGGCGTCGCGGTACTGCTCCGTGCTGATGGAGCCGCCGCTGCGCAGGTGAACGCGCCCGTCGGAGGCGGCAGGGGGCTCGGGCAGCCCGGCGTGGCGGGACTCGCGTTCTATGAATCGCTTGCTCTCGGCAACGAGTGGGTCGGTATCCTCCGTGACGGCGCGGGCGGCGGGAGCCTCCTGCGTGGAAGGCGCGAAGATCGGGGTGGGCTCCGCAGACGAGGCTCGTACCGTGTCGGACCCACCGCGCATTCGGCCCGCTACTGCCCACACCACTAGGAACATCCCCAGGGCGACCGCGACGAACAGCGCCGCAATTCCCCGGCTCATTCCCCATTTCCGCATAAAGGCATCGTCACGCGCACTGTTCGAGGGCTTCTCGGCAGCGCCGTATGCGTTGCGCGCAGCCTGCGTCCCCCCGCCATTGGCGTGCGAAGACCCTTGCGCCTGCGTCCCCCGGCCTTGAGTGCGCGACCCGCCTTGCGGCGGCTGCACCCGGTTCGATGCGCCTGCCGAGTTTCCGCCAACCGCCGATTGTCCGCGTGCCGAGCCAACCGGTGCGCCAAGCCCAACGGCCTCTGGAGGAGGCAGCGGCGCGGAGCACTGCCAGCAGTGCGTCGTTCCCGTAAAATTATTGGCGCGGCATCGCGGACACGCGACGCGCGGCGCGTTATTGCCTGGACTGCTCAACAACGGCCCTTCTCTCCCTTTCGATGTGAACCTGCAATACCTGGACGTCTCCGGGACGGAGGCCGGGAATGCGGGACGCCTGGCCCAGAGAACGCGGGCGGATTTTGCCTAGCTTTTCGCGGCCCTCGTGCGATAGGCCCCGGACCACCTCGTAGTCGACCTCCAGCGGGATCTCGACACCCTCCATTTTGACAGACTGCTGCACCTGAGCATCCTGCCGGGCGATATAGCCCTCGTACTTTGCCTGGATCTCCACCTGTTCCGCGATGGCCGTAGGGACAGGCTCCAGCGCGGTCTGGTCGGGATATAGATCGCGGGCGAGCCGGTCCAGCATGGCGAAGCGCAGCTCCGGGCGTCGCAGCAGGGTTAGCATCGACGATTTGTTGACCGTCACTGGGGCCGTGCCGAACGCTTCCAGACGTTCGCTGTCTTTCGGCAGTACGTGCGTGGAGTGGAAACGTCGGGTCTGCGTCTCGATCGCCTCGCGCTTGGCGCAAAACCTCTCCCACCGGGCGTCGGTGACGACTCCCGCGGCGCGGCCGATGGGAGTAAGCCGCTGGTCGGCGTTATCGTGGCGCAGCAGCAGTCGGTACTCTGCGCGGGAAGTGAGCATGCGGTAGGGATCGATCACGCCCTTGGTAACCAGGTCGTCGATCAGGACGCCGATGTAGCTACCCTGGCGCTCCAGTATCAGGGGCGGCCGGTTCTGAGCCTGGAGAGCCGCATTGATGCCCGCCACGATTCCCTGCGCCGCAGCCTCTTCGTACCCGCTCGTACCGTTGATCTGCCCGGCGAGGAACAAGCCGCGCACCGATTTCGTCTCCAGCGTCAGATGAAGCTGGTCCGGGTAGACCATATCGTATTCTACAGCATAGCCCGGCCGCAGCATCTCAACTCGCTCCAGGCCCGGCAGCGTGCGCAGAAAGGCGATCTGCACCTCCGCCGGAAGGCTCGTGGACATGCCCTGGACATAGACCGATGCGCCGTCCCACGTCTCCTGCTCCAGGAAGACCGGATGAGAGTCCTTGTCGGCGAATCGCACAACCTTGTCTTCGATGCTCGGGCAGTAGCGTGGACCAATTCCCACGATGCGGCCGCTGTACATGGCCGAAAGGTGCAGATTGTCGCGGACAATCTTGTGCGTGCGCTCGCTGGTATGCGTCTGCCAGCAGGGCAGGAGCGGGCGGGACGGATTGAGGGTGTCGTTCTGGAACGAGAAAGGCGGGCAGTCTTCAGATTGGACCGCGAGAGTGGCTTCGAAGTCGATAGTGTGGCGGTCCACGCGCGGCGTAGTGCCCGTCTTGAAACGCCCCATCCGCATCCCAAGCCGCTGGAGCGCCGCGGAAAGCCCCACACTCCGCGCCTCTCCGTGTCGCCCACCGTGCGTCTGGCTCTCACCACAATGCATAAGGCCGTTGAGGAATGTTCCCGTCGTGATGACCACCGTCCGCGCCTTGATCTCCGTGCCATCCGTTAGGCGGACGCCCTGAACGGCGTGAGTGGGTGAGTAGGTGAGTGGGTAAGTGGGTGAAGCGCCGGAACCCATACTGCCGACTCCCGATTCCCAACGGTCCCCCGATATTGGCCGCCCCAATGTTGGGTCGACTGCCGACTGCCCGGTTTTGTCCGACCCCCGACCTTGGACCCCCGACCCCTCCACAATAAGATCCTCGGCGGAGGCCTGGAGGAGCGTTAAGTTCGGCGTGGACTCGATAACGGCGCGCATGGCGCGGGGGTAGAGGTCTTTGTCGGCGTGGGCGCGCAGCGTCTGGACGGCGGGGCCTTTGCCGGTGCCTACAAAACGGATGTGCGTGAGAGTCTGATCCGTGACCTGGCCCATCTCTCCGCCGAGGGCATCCACTTCGCGCGCCAGATGGCCCTTCGCCGGTCCTCCGATCGAGCAGTTACAGGGCAGGTGGCCTATTCTGTCGAAATTGAGCGTCACGAGGGCCGTTTTGCAGCCCATGCGCGCCGCCGCCAGCGCCGCCTCGCATCCCGCATGCCCCGCGCCGATTACCAGCACGTCGAACGTCATGTATTACCCTCTGGAAAATGTGATTTGCCGGTGTATTATAGCACCGCAGTGACGACCGTGACCGGATTGTGATCTATCCGCCCATTCACCCCTCCCTCTCTCGCCTGCGCAAAATCACGCATCCCAATGGTCGTCCGACTCGATCTCCTCAAGCAGCTTCGTCAGAGCTTCATCGTCCATGTCCAGGATCAGGTCCTGGGTTACCTCGGCGTCGGGCGGGGGATCCATGCCCTCCGCCTGCTCCGGCTGCTCTTCGCCGAGCAGATTTTCAAGGGTTTTCTGGAACTTCGGGTCGTCGACCGAGGGATAGATGCCGGTTGTAAGCAGCGTACGCATATGGACGCGTTCCTGCATTGCCACGGAAGTAATTGCGGCCATGCAGCGGGTCGCCTGCTGCTCTGTAAGGCTCCCGTCTTCCACGGGTATCTCGATGCTCGCCGTAACCTCCATGTCGCTGGGGTCCACGCCGAACTTAAGGAACTTGTATTGACGATTGAGGTCCAGGAGCCGCAGCAGAATGGCTTCGCGATCGGTAGTATCGGCAAGGCTCAGGTAGTAGGGGATAAAAAAGCGAACGTATTCGCCGTCCTCCAGAAGCTGGATGTAGACGGTCATCATCTGTCCCTGATGCGGGAACGGATAGAGAAGCGTGCCGTCGCCATCGGAATAGAACACCGCATTCGGCCGTTTGAGCACAGTTTGCAACTCGTCGATTGTCATGCCCATGACCCTGATCCACCTTTCTTCACACTCACTATCCCTTGGAAACGGAGCCTTAATAAATAGACATACGCACGCGGCCTAAGGTTGCATTCCCTCAAAAGGCGGCTTGTTGAAATACCTAGGATACGCTGCGGCGTTACTGTGAATTCGCTGGGCCTTTTATCAACTGGGAAGGTTAGGATTGCATCGGACGGATCAGTCAGATCAGATCGGACTTATGAAACGAATGGAACCGCAAATACATTTAAGGCAAGCCTTTCGGCGGCAGTGCCTTTCATCCAGCATTCATCTTCGCCCAGTATAGTCTACTCAATACTCTGCGGTGTTATAGCGCCGCGAAAGGCGGGGATTTTCCATGAAGCTTCTAACGAGGGTTGTCATTTGTTCGAACGCTGCCGGCCTTGCGCTGGCGACGGTATTGATCGGACTGTCCTGTGCTAATGCCGTGCGCGCTCAGGCTCCGCGCCCTCCTCGGGACGAGGATCACGGCAGGCCGGTTGCCCAGGTCGCGAAGGAGCTTGGAGTCACTCCGGAGCAGTTCCGCGCGGCGTTCCGGAAGGTTCACCCGGCCGGGCCCGGCCAACAGCCGACGGAGGCCCAGCGCAAGTCCAACCGAAAGGTTCTCTCATTGAGTCTGGGTGTCTCCCCGGAGCGGCTCGATTGGGTGATGGACAAGTACCGCCCGGGAGGAAGGGGAGACAACGGTCAGCAGGGATCCGGCGGTCCCGACGCGCGGAAGCGGCCCGGAGCGCCGCCCGCACGTAATGGCCGGGCCGGGAGCGGCGCTGGAGAAAGCGGAGGACCGCAACGTCGCCAAGATAGGCAGGGCGGGCCACGAGATCGCCACGCCGGGCCAGGCGACCCGCGGGATCGCCAAGGTAACGGAGGACCGCCGGATCGACGCGGCAGGCAAGGCGGCCCGGAACTGGACGATCAGGACCATGGCCGGCCGGTGGCGCTCGTTGCCGGAGAACTGGGAGTAACGCCGGAACAGTTCCGTGCCGCCTTTCAAAAGGTCCGTCCGGCCCGGCCGGGCGAGCGTCCGACGGAGGCGCGGCGCCAGGCCAATCGAAAAGTGCTCTCGGAGAGCCTGGGCGTATCGCCCGAGCGGCTGGACGCGGTGATGGACAAGTATCGTCCCGAGGGGCGCACCGACGGCAGGTAGTTCGCTTCAGTTAGTGGGAATGGTTGCAGGCGTGGCTCTGCTCGTGCTGCTTTATTGCGCAATATAGGTCAGTCTCTTCTGCCATTCGGCACAATCCCTCCACTTTGACCTGGCTCGTTGCATGACCGATGGTGAAGTCGTGATGTAGGTTGTGGTTGATGGTCTCCACCAATGACGTAAACTGCTCCAGCGTACAGGCGGCAGGCAATGCCACATGGCAACTGAGAAATCGCACGACGTCGCCGAC